>CALXXH010000070.1 GCA_944392635.1 uncultured Clostridia bacterium
GTTTATTGTTTTAGAGGATATATATAATCAGATAGCTTCAAATTATATAGGCTTTAATAGTGTACAAATTAGAAATGTAATTAAATATGCAATAGATACTAGAAATGAGCAAAAATCAATATAAAATTTTGAAAGGAACAATTAGCCAATAAACTTGAATTAATGGGAATTAGTATACACAAACAAAGTATATACGATATTGAAAATAACAAAAGAACAGTAAAAGATTATGAGTTATTTGGAATAGCATATGTTTTAGGAATTGATGTTAATGATTTATTAAAAGACATAAAAGAAGAATATAAATAGAGGAAAAAGGTAAAGATTATAAAATCATTTACCTTTTTCATTATCATAATTCTTGAAATAATTAATAAAATTATCTACTAGATTTTTAAAAGTGTCAATTGGAAAATTGAATAAGTGTTTTACTACTTCAAATGTTTTTTTAATATAGTTTTTTAATTTATAATTTTCTTTTTTTAATTCTTCATTTTCATATTTTAAATTCATATTTTCTTGTTGTAATATTTTAAAAGCATTCGAATAGGTGGTATGACATGGTTTAATAGAATAATTTTTTAATGAATTATTTTTGTTAATATCTTTGTTTAAATAGTTTGTACTTTTTCTTTCGTTGTGTTTGTATAGACCTGCTAAATTATCTTTTTTATAATTAGCATTTGAATAACTCATTTTTATATTTCCTTTTTTTATAAAATATCCTTCGAAGGCTTAATTCAAAAAAATACCCCTTTGATTTTTCTATATTAAACTTTTATCAAGTTTTCTAACATACTAGAAACTCAGCAGAGTTTCTGTATGGTTGGGGAAAATACTTTTCCCTAACAACCCTTTATGGTATGACTACATATCGTATTTTTTATTTTTTTACAAAGAATAAAAAATTACAAAAAATAACGAATGTTATTTTATCTGAATCATGTCGTCATACCATAAAAATATTTACTTGCTTTCGCAAGATAATATTTTTATAAATAAAGCTATTTAAAAATAGACTTCAATCTAAAGTTAGAATAGTTGGTATTACTAATCTTTTTTGATATTTGAACTGCTTAGTGGCTCCATTAAGTAAAATCGTCGTTCTTTGGCGAAGTATTGATAAATCAACTGTAAAAGGTTGATTTTTCCTAATTTTATACAAGAATTCAAACAAGATATCTATTAAAAACACTCTTGTTTTTTTTTCAAAAAAATGATATATTATAGAAAATTGAAAAGGAAGTGGAAAATTGGATATTAAAGAAATATTAGAAAACTCTAATTTATCAATTCCAAAAGATAACATTTTATATAATGAAGATATGAAAAAGCATACAACATTTAAGATTGGTGGACCAGCAGAGTGCTTTATAAAAATAAAGACAAAAGAAGAACTAAAAGAAATATTAGTTTTTGCAAGAAAAAATAAAATACCAATCACAATACTTGGAAATGGTAGTAATATTTTAGTTCTAGATGGAGGAATTAAAGGAATTACTTTAACAATTCAAATTGAATATTTAGATATAAAACAAGATGATGAAAAATATAAAATATATGTTGGTGGAGGATATAAATTAGCAAAATTAGCACAATATCTTTTGAAAAATGAAATATCTGGATTTGAAGAATTATCAGGAATTCCAGGAACAATTGGTGGGGCAGTTAGTATGAATGCAGGTGCTCATGGAAGAGAAATGAAGGATATTGTTCAAAAAATTAAATGTGTTGATATAGATGGTAATGAAAAAGAATTTTTAAATGAAGAAGCAGGATTTGGATACAGAAAAAGTATATTTAAAGGAAATTCATATATAGTTACAGAAGTTGAACTTAATTTGCAAAAAGGAAAACAAGAAGAAATTAAAGAAAAAATGGATGAATATGCAAAATATAGAAAGGAAAAACAACCTATTGAGTATCCAAGTGCTGGAAGTACATTTAAAAGAGGAAAAGACTATATTACAGCAAAGTTAATTGATGAAGCAGGACTAAAAGGATATTCTATTGGAGGAGCAGTAGTTTCAACAAAACATAGTGGTTTTGTAATAAACAAAGGAAATGCAACAGCAAAAGATGTACTAGATTTAGTAAAATACATAAAAGACACAATAGAAGAAAAATTTGACAAGAAAATAGAATTAGAGATTGAAGTAGTTGGAGAGGGAATGGTTAAAAAATAATTACAATTTTGGACTATGCGCAGTGGCGAATTCCATTTAAAACGCGGTTACATACAACAGTATGCGCCCTTGCCTTTTAAATGAAATTTTCCTTGCCAAAATTTAATTCTTTTCCAACAGTGAGGTTGAAAGGATTGAAATAAGGATGAAGGGTTTTATGCATTGGTTTAAATCAAGTAACAAAATGAAAAGATGGATGTTTCTAATCTTAATAGGTATTTTACTTGCGTGTTATGGATTAGCTGAAATATTAGTTATGAAAGAAATTTCATTTCAAGAAGTAGGAAAAGTTATAGCAATATTTGTAGTAGGATTTATTGCAATTGTATTAGGTTTAATATTTTTAAATAAAAGGACTTTAGAAGTATTAATAGAAGCAACAGATGAAAGAATGGAAAACAAGAAAAATGTAAATATTAAATCTTTAATATTTAATAAAACTGTATATGATAAAGGACCAAATATTGTAGTAATTGGTGGAGGAACAGGATTAAATACAGTACTTTCAGGATTAAAAAACTATACAAATAATTTAACAGCAATTGTTGCTGTATCTGATTATGGAGAAGCTGTTTCAAATTCAAGAAAAGAACTTGAAATGCTACCATTGGGAGATATAAAAGATAGTATAGTATCACTTGCAAGTAAGGAAGAACAAGTAGGAAAATTAATGAATTATGAATTTAAAACAGGAAGGTTAAAAGGACTTAATTTTTCAGACATATATTTTTCTGCAATGAAAAATATTACTGGTGATTTTGAGGCATCTATTGTAAAGAGTAATGAAATATTTAATATGATAGGTAAAGTTATGCCTGTAACACTAGATGAAATGAAAATTGTTGCAGAACTTGCAAATGGGTATATTGTTGAAGAAAAATCAAGAATACCAGAAGTTGTATCAGATAAACTTACAAAAATAAATAGAATAATGCTAAATCCATCAAATTGTAGACCTGCACCAGGAGTTGTTGATGCAATTAAAAACGCTGATTGTATAATTATTGGACCAGGAAGCCTTTATACTAATGTTATACCTAATTTATTAGTAAATGGAGTTGCAAAGGCTATAAAAGAAAGTACAGCAATAAAAGTATATGTAAGTAATATAATGACAGAACCAGGACAAACTGATAATTATAGTGTTACTGATCATATTAATGCCATAATTGAACATTGTGGAACAGGTTTAATAGATTATTGTATTTATGATACAGGAGAAATAATTCCTGAATTTATTAAAAAATATAATCTAGAAGGTCAAGATTTAGTAGAACAAGATGTTGATAAAATAAAAGGAATTAAATTTTTGCAAAGAAATCTATCAATGATATCAAATGATTTAATTAGACATGATCCAAGTCTAGTTGCATCATCTATAATTGAACTAATATGTGATGACTTAAAATATCAAGATAAACAAAATGACCCACAATATCTGATGTTAAATACAAAATTAAGAGAAGAAAAAAGAATTAATAAAATTAAGAAAAAAATGGCTAAAAAAGAGAAAAGACAATTACAGGGCAAGGCAGGAAAGAGAGAAAAAGAGTGGAAAGGAAAAAGTAAATTTAGTAGTAAATATAAAGATAGAATAGAATCAATTAGGCAAGCAGATGAAAAGGCAAGACAAAAGACCCAAAAAGAACAAGCAAGAAGAAGAAAACAAAAAATGGAAAGAAGTAAAGTAAGAAAAAAGACAAGGAATAAAGAAAGTAGAAATGAAGAACATCAACGAAATAGACCTACTGACAAAATGAAAATGAAAAGAAAAAACACAGCACAACAAATTAGAGAAGAAATGTTAAAAAAATTAAATGAATCAAATATGAAAAATAATTAATATATAAAATGGAGAAAAAATATGAAAATTACGAAGGAAAATTTAAATTTAGAAGAAGGACTAAAGAAAGAATGGTTACTTACAAATGGTATAGGAGGATTTAGCTCATCAACTGTAATTGGAGCAAATACAAGAAAATATCATGGTTTATTAATTGCACCTTTAACACCTCCTGGAAGAAGACATCTAATATTATCTAAATTAGATGAAAGTATTGAAATAGGAAATAAGAAACATGATTTATATACAAATGTATGTCAAGAAAATATTTCACAAGGATATAAATATCAAGAAGAGTTTAGAAGAGATTATGTACCTATTTTTAAATACAAGATAGGAAATGTAGAAATAACAAAAATGGTAGCAATGGAATATGGACATAATACAGTTGGTGTATATTATAAAGTAAAAAATGCAAGTCAAAAGGCAAAACTTACACTTGCACCAATAATGAACTTTAGAGATTTCCATCAAATGAATACAAATCACTATTTTAATATAAAGCAAGATATTAAAGATAGAAAAGTAAAAGTAATAATTGATGATAAATCACAAGTACCAATATATATGTACATTTCTTCTGGAAAATATATAGAACACAATAATGATACTTTTGCTCATATGTTTTATATAGAAGAAGAAAAAAGAGGATTTTATCCAGAAGAAAACCATAGTGTACCAGGCGTATTTGAAGTAGAAATAGGCGCAAAAGAAGAAAAAGAGATAACATTTATATGTTCTTTAGATGAAAATGTAGAATCAAAAAGTGTTAGAAAATTTATTAATAAAGAAATAGTAAGACATGGAGAAATTTTTAATGAGTCTTTGTTAATAGATAATAGAAAACAGAATAAAACAGAAAAAGAATTAAAAAGAGATGATTTAATAAAAACATATTTAATGGCAGCAGATAATTTTGTTGTATATAGACCAAGTTTTAGATTACATACAGTAATTGCAGGATATCCATGGTTTTTAGATTGGGGAAGAGATACTTTAATTGCATTTGAAGGATTATTATTAATACCAAAAAGATTTGAAATTGCAAAAGAAGTATTACTTACTATGATAAAAGATATAAAATTTGGACTAGTTCCAAATGGTTATTCAGGTTATGATAATAGACCTTTATATAATAGTGTTGATGCATCATTACTATTATTTGAACAAGTACAAAAATATTTAAAATATACAGGAGATTATAAATTTATAAAAGAAAAAATATATCCTAAATTAGAAAATATAATAGAAAGTTTTTGTGCCGGAATAGATGTTGATAATAATAATATTTATTTAGATGTTGATGGATTAATTGTTTCAGGAACACCAGAAACTCAAAATACATGGATGGATGCAAAATATGATGGTGTTGCAATAACACCTAGAAATGGGAAAGCAGTAGAAGTAAATAGCTTATGGTATAATGCAAATTGTATAATGGCAGAATTAACAAAAAAAGTAGGACATTTTTTCCAAGCATGGAAATATAAGGAACTTGCAGAAAGATGCAGGATATCATTTAATAATAGATTTTATAATGAAAGAACAAAATGCCTATATGATGTATTAGGAGATCCAAAAATAAGACCAAATCAGTTATTTGCTTTAAGCTTGACACATCCTGTGCTAGATCCAAATTCAGAGGAAGCTAAAAACACAATAAAAACAGTAGAAGAAAGACTATTAAATCCATATGGATTAAAAACACTTGCAGAAGGAGAAGAAAATTATGTAGAGATATATGAAGGTTCTCCTGAAAAAAGAGATAAGAGTTATCATCAAGGAATAACATGGCCTTGGCTTTTAGGACTATATTATGACAGTTTGAAAAACAGTTTATATGTAGCAAAAACTTTAGAAGAAAGACAAGAACTTCGTAAAAAAATAGATGACTTTATACAAAAAACGACTAAAACTTTTGAAAATGAAATATATAACAGAGGATGCTTAGGAAGTATAGCAGAACTTTATGACTCAAACGAGCCATATCTTCCAAAAGGTACAATTGCACAAGCTTGGAGTGTGGCAGAGGTATTTAGAATTATATTAGGAAGATAAACGAAATATAAAAATAATAAAAAATATTTATTACATTCCTCGGCTAACATTTCATCATAAAGTAATTCTAAAATTATCAAACAGGCACCTCTCAAAGCAAGTTTGAGATTCTCCTATTTGATAATTAAAGAATTTCTAATATGATTACATTCGCATTCGTCATTTATAAATATTTTTTATTATTTTTTAAAAAACAGAAGGAGAAATATATAGTGAGGATATTAGGTATAGATCCCGGGTTTGCTATAACTCGGGTATAGTATTATAGATTACATAGGAAATAAATTTAAATTAATAAAATCAGGAGCAATTTTGACAGAAGCAAAACAATCTTTTCCATTAAGACTTGAAAAAATATATGAAGAATTATCACAAATAATAGAAGAATATAAACCAGATGCAATGTCAATAGAAGAATTATTTTTCAATAATAATGCAAAAACTGCAATAAATGTAGCACAAGCAAGAGGCGTAATATTAATAACAGCAAGAATTCATAAAATACCAACATATGAATATACACCTTTGCAAGTAAAACAAGCAGTAACAGGATATGGTAGAGCAGATAAAATACAAGTACAAAGAATGGTAAAAATGATATTAAATGAAGAAAAATTACCAAAACTAGATGATATAACAGACAGCATGGCAATAGGAATATGTCATGCACATTCTGCAAAATTTGCACAAAAACTATAGAGGAATTAAGGACGGACCTTAAATATTGATAAAACTGGTAGGTGTTAAAAATGGTTAGTGTAGAGAATTTGGAAAAAGATTTAAAAGCAGGAAAATTGAATAGTATATATTTGCTATATGGTGAAGAATTGTTTTT
>CALXXH010000071.1 GCA_944392635.1 uncultured Clostridia bacterium
TTTCTCTTTCGGATTTCTCCAATCCGCTACAACATCTTCAAATTTTACTTTTGTTTTTCTTTCTGTATCATCATATACTTTGCCTTTTTCTCCTAATCCTTGCATTTTAAATATCATTATAAATAGCGCAAGCATTATTGCAGTTGGTAATAAGCTTACAACTACAGAAGGTATTTGTGATATAACACTTTTAGGTTTTTGTATTAATTCTAATTCATTTCCCTCTGCTATTTTTTGTTGCACATATTCCATAAAACTTTCTGTATTAGGTACTATTGTTGTTTTTTCTTCTTCAACATTTTTTTGTTTTACTTTTACTGTTGTACTTCCAACTGTCATTTCAACTTTCTCAATATTACCATATGATATTTCTTTTATTAAGTCTGTATATGCCAAAGTATTTTCTTCTTCTTCCTTTTGATTTTGCATCATATATATTGTAAGACCTAATAATATTGCAAGTAAGATTAATAACACAATTATCAAAGTCCACATTTTTTGTGATTGCTTTTTGTTCTTTGGTTCTTTTTGTTTTTTACTCATCTTTTCAATTCCTTTCTTCTAGATTTATTTTTTGCTTGTTATTTATTTGTAATTATTCTTTTTAACTATCTTTAAGCTCCTGAACCTTGAGGCTCCCCATTTTGTTTTCCTTTATTATTTTTTTCTTCTTTTCTATCTTTTTCTTTTCTTTTTTTCTTTTCTTCTTCTCTTTCTCTTTTTTCTTTTTCTTCTTGCTCTTTTTCTTCTATTTCTTTTCTTACTATTTCTTGTGCTTCTGCTAATTTCATTAATTCCATTTGTCTTTTTATATACTCAGATTTTAACAAGAATATTGCTGCAATTAGGTAAATTGCTGCAACAGTAACATACATTACTTGGAAGTATTCCATTGTAAATGGAACAAATATATTTATTGTAATATACATTATATTTAATATTGTTGAAAGTGTAAGTGAATATACTGCCATATTAAATACTGCAACAAATCTCATTCTTATTCTTGCAATCCATGTTGTTAAATATCCAAAAACTGCTAAGAATATTGCATTTGATAGTGTTGTTAATAGATACATTGTAAAGCTATACACAAATATTGTTATAAATATACTAATATATAAGTTAATCATTTGTGAACTATTCATATAGTTTATTACATCTTGTTTTTGAAATTCAGTAATTCCCATTTGGTCTAATATTTGTTTATATTCATAACTTATTGTACCTGTAACTGCAGCATTTTTTACTTTAACTTGATCTTTTAATATAATTATTCCATCACCATAATCCTCAACTTGAGCAACATATTGATTTATTGTTTTTTCATCTTCTGTTTTCGTGTCAATAATTACCTCTCCAACATATGAATCTTCTGCAGAAATTGTAATTGGACTTTCTGCATCAATTGTTAAAGTTCCATCTTTATATGAAAATTCAGGGAATTCATTTTGTAAATATTCTACACCTTCTTGCATAATTTGATATGCTTGATACATTGTTCCTAAGCATAGAACAATTGCTAAAACAGCTACAACTTTACAAATATATGAAAAAGCCTTTCCTAATCCTTGTGCAGCCATTTCAGGATATTTTTCTATTTTAGTTATTGAATACCAAACTTTTTTGAAGAAGCCTTCTTTTTTTATTTTTTCATTTTGTTCATTAGCTTTTTCTGTTTTTTCATCATCTTCTTGTCTTGCTTCTTCTTCCTCCAAGTTTTCTGTTTTTTGTTCTTTTTCATTATCTTCTATATTTTCTAATTCTTCTTTCTTATTTTCTTCTTTCATTATATCTCTTTTCCTTTCACAAGTTAAAATACTATCTATACTCTCTTTCTATGCCTGAATCTACAAACATAGGATTAATATTAAAAATAACCTTATCACCTATTTGTATTTCTTTATCAGTTATATCACATATCACATGATATGTTCCTACTCTTCCTAATACTTTGCAATTTTGATTATTTATTTTAACATATATATTTTGTTTCTTAAAGAAATCTTTTACATCTCTTACTACATATCTTAACTTATCTACTATTCTAAAAGTATCTCTATCAATTGTCAAATTTATTCCATCCATACTTCCACAAGGTATAACTGCTATTTTAGTTTCTTTTTTGGTTTTGAATGTATTTGAATACCCTATATTAAATCCTTTAGGAAGTGTTTTGGTTTCAGTTACTGCTGATTCCATATATCCAATTTTTTTAAGTCCTAAATAGTTTTGAAATGATAATCTTCCTACAAATGCAGAACCAATACGAACTGCATTTAAATGCATAATTGGATATTTTATAAATGCTGATGAATTACATATATGAAGCATTCCTGCCTGTATATCATTCATTTTTAATACTTCTACTACTTTCAAAAATCTTTCAAATTGTAATTTGGTATATTTTTCATCAAAAAAACTGACTGAAAAATGAGAATAAGTACCTTCTATTTCTATATTTTTCATCTCTTTAAGTACTTGTATCATTTCTTCTCTATTTGAATATATGAATCCATATCTACCAAAACCTGTATCTATTTTTAAATGTGCTTTTATTTTTACATTTTTTTTGCTTGCTACTTCTTCTGCTATTTTAACATCATTTTGTGAACCTATTGTGATAATTATATTATTTTCTACTAATTTTTCAACATCTTCCTTAATTGCAGTTGATGAAAGCATTAAAATTTTTTCTTTTACACCATTTTGTCTTAGTAAAATTGCTTCTTGCACTGTTGAAACTGCAAAGAAATCTATTCCAATATCAATTAGAAATTTTGTATATTCTACTATTCCAAGTCCATATCCATTTGCTTTTACAACTGCTATTATTTTCAAAGGATTCCCATTATCATCTTGTCCACTTTTTGTAGCATATTTTTTTATTTGCTCAATATTATGCCTTAAATCCTCTTTTTGAATCACTAATCTATTCATATATCTTTCCTTTATTTTTTAATTTTCATTTTTAATTGTCTTAATGTTCTAAATGTTTTTTCTGAAAAACGATATAATTTATATCTTAATGGTTTGTATGGCATATATACTTCTCCAATAAATTCTGTAAATGTTGCTCCAAATCCTTGTTTAAATCTATATAATCCATATTGTGGATGATTTTCATCTACTACTCCTGAAACTCCTCTAAAATCATAAACATCATCATGTCTTGCAATTGCCATTTTTATCATTTCCCATTGAAGTAAATAATTTGGCATTAAATTTCTATGTTTATTACTACTTGCTCCATATAAATACCAAGTTTTATTACCATAAAAAATTGGAATAACTCCTGAAATTGGCTCTCCTTCATAATATGCCATTAAAACTTTCATATGTTCTCCTAAGCAATCATACATTTTTTCAAAGTATTCTAATGGTCTTATTATGAATCCATCTCTTGCTCCTGTTTCTATCATTATTTTGTGAAAGTCTTTTAAATCCTCTTTTGTCCCTTCTTTTACCGTTACACCTTTTCTTCCAGCTAAACGTATATTATATCTCCATTTTTGTTTAAATCCTGCCATTACTTCTTCTTCAGTTTTTCCTTTTATATCTAAACGAAATACATATCTTGGTTGAATTTCATCTTTGAAGTCTTTTGCATCATCTTTTATTTTATATCCTAAATTTGTTACAACTTCCCTAAATTCTTGGTCATCACTTAAAATATCTGGCTCCATTCTTAATACAAAAGCATTATATTTTTTAGCTAATTCTTTTGCACCATCTGTTAATTGCTTCATTACTGAAAAATCGTGTATATCACATACAGGTCCTCTTGATGAATACATTAAATTACCAAAAATAGGCATCTTTCTAATCCATACACATAAAGAACCTATTATCTTTCCATTATCATCTTCTGCCGAAATAACTTCTGGCTTCCAATTTGGCTTTTTTACCTCTGCCCATTCTAATGATTGTTGAAAATTACATCTTTCATGATTTTCTAAAAATTCTTTATATTCTTTTTTTGATTTTTCATCTGTTACGAATCTCATTTTTTTATTCGTTCCTCCTTGTTTTATTATTTACAATATATTCGTATTTTACACTAAATCACAAAATTTTACAAGTAATTTTGAATAAGTTGTGTTTCATTGTTGTAACTATTGGTTACGATTCACAGTTTAAGAATTATCCTTTAAAATGTTGATATATTAATATTGATTAAATTTTGAATATGATTGGAGAAAATTTAGAATTTCTTTAATAATTTTATGGAAAATGTTCGCGTCGAGCGTAGCGAGGACTAAGTGAAAGGGTGCCATAAAATTATTTTAGAAATTCTTAATTTTTGTATTGAACCGAAAAATTTATGAAATATTAATATATCAACATTCTAATTATTTTTTATTGGCTATAAATTGTAACTAATATATAAAAATTATAGTAAATTTTCAACTTTTTATTTCTTTTTTATCTTTTTTGTAATATAATCTAAGCATAAAGAGAAATGTAATTACATTTTTCTTGCCATACACTTTTAGGAAGTGATTTTATGAAAAAAATTTTATTTAAAGGCTGTGGAACAGCTATTAGTACACCTTTTGATGAAAATGGTGTAAATCTAAAAGAATTTGAAAGGCTAATTGAAGACCAAATTCAGAACAAAGTAGATGCAATAATTGTATGTGGTACAACTGGTGAATCATCTACTATGACTACTGAAGAAAAGAAACTTACAATTGAATGTGCAGTAAAAACTTCAAATGGAAGAGTTCCAATTATTGCTGGAACTGGTGGAAATAACACAAAACAAGTTATTGAAAATTCTAAACTTGCAGAAAGTTTAGGAGTAGATGGACTTTTAATTGTAACACCTTATTACAATAAATGTACACAAGCAGGTTTAATTGAGCACTACAAAGTAATTGCAAATAGTGTTTCACTACCAATTATTCTATACAGTGTTCAAAGTAGAACTGGTGTTAATATTGAACCTAAAACATGTTTGGAACTTTCAAGAATTGATAATATTGTAGCTATAAAAGAAGCTAGTGGAAATCTTTCACAAGTAGCTGAAATTGCTCATCTTTGTGGTGATAATTTACATATTTATTCAGGAAATGATGACCAAGTATTACCTGTATTATCACTTGGTGGATTAGGTGTTATTTCAGTATTATCAAATGTTAAACCTGAATACACTCACAATATGGTTCAAAACTTCTTTGATGGAAATATTGAAGAAGCAACAAAAATGCAATTAAATGCTTTACCTTTAATAAAAGCACTATTTGCAGAAGTTAATCCAATTCCTGTAAAAGCTGCTCTAAATATGCAAGGATATAACTTTGGTATTCCTAGATTACCACTT
Source organism: uncultured Clostridia bacterium (assembly GCA_944392635.1). GTDB lineage: Bacteria > Bacillota > Clostridia > TANB77 > CAG-508 > CAG-269. The sequence goes on from CALXXH010000071.1 coordinate 5,324, forward strand.
ACTCCTTTGACAGAAGGAAAAATGGAAGTTTTGAAAAAAGAATTAAATAATTTAAAATAAATCTTTATTCACAAAATGTTAGATATATTATTTATTTTTTCGTAATCTCCATTTAAGAAAATGTAATTTGAAATAAATAATATATCAACATTTTAATATTAAATTATAGTTTATACAAAGACAATTATGTCTTAGAAAGGATTTTTTATGTTAGAAGTTTTAGTAAATGGTTGTAATGGAAAAATGGGACAAGTTGTTTGTGATTTAATTGAACAAAATGAGAATTTAGTTATAAAAGCTGGTTTTGATAAATTCGTAACTGGTGAATTTGCTTTTCCTGTTTATAACAAGATAGAAGATATTAAAGAAAAACCTGATGTTATAATTGATTTTTCTATTCCTATTGCAACTTTAAATATATTAGAATATGCAAATAAGAATAATGTTCCAATTGTAATTGCAACAACTGGTTTTACAAAGGAACAAGAAGATAAAATAAAAGAATACAGTAAAAACATTCCTATTTTTAAATCTGCAAATATGTCATTTGATATTATGATTATGAAAAAATTGGTTGCATGGCTTGCACCATTGATGAAAGGAACTGATATTGAAATTATAGAATCTCATCATAATAGAAAAATTGATAGTCCAAGTGGTACAGCTCAAATGTTAGCTGATACAATTAATGAATCTCTTGGAAATACAATGCATTGTGAATATAACAGACATGATAAACATGAAAAAAGAGATAAAAATGAAATTGGTATGTCTTCTATTCGTGGTGGTAACATTGTTGGAGAACATTCAGTTCAATTTATTGGCGATTTTGAAACTTTTGAAATAAAACATACAAGTTATTCTAGAAATGTATTTGCAGAAGGTAGCTTAAAAGCAGCCGAATTTATTGTAAAACAAGCCCCAGGATTATATAATATGGAAGATATGTCTAAATAGAAATGTCCCCATTGAACATGGGGACTTATATTTTATTCAGCTTTTTTGTCTTCTTCTTTTTCTTCTACTTCTTTAACTTCTTCAACTGGTTCTTCTGTTACTGTATCAACAGTTTCTTGAACTTCTACGTTTTCAGTTTCAATAGCTGGTTTTTCTTCTGGTGCTTCTGCTACATCTGTTGGTGTTTCTACAACTTCTTCAGCTGCTGGTTCTTCTGCTAAATCTTCTTTGATAACAATTTCTCTATCTTCAATTCTTGCACCAATTTGTTCCTTAGTTTTAGCAGCCTTACCTACTCTATCTCTTAAATAGAATAATTTAGCTCTTCTTGCTTTACCTACTCTTACTAATTCTACTTTTTCTACTAATGGTGAATGAACTAAAAATGTTTTTTCAACACCTACACCATAAGAAATCTTTCTAACTGTAAATGTTTGATTAACTCCTCCACCTTGTACTTTTATTATAATTCCTTCAAATACTTGGATTCTTTCTTTATTTCCTTCTTTTATTCTTACGTGTACTCTTACTGTATTACCAACTTTTAATTCTGGTATCTTATTTTTCAATTGTTCATGTTCAATTGATTTTATAATATCCATTTTAGAATTTCCTCCTTTTCTTTC
>CALXXH010000072.1 GCA_944392635.1 uncultured Clostridia bacterium
GGCATTAAGATTAAATATTTAATAGATTGGTTATTAGGAGATGATTAAGTGAAAAAAATGAAAACACTTTTTAAAAGGCAATTTGAAAATCATGATATAATAAAATGTTTAAATGAAGTAGAACCTGAATGTCAATGGGTACTAGAACGGCGAAGGTTGGGCAACAGAAAAAATAGATGGGACATGTTGTTTAATAAAAGATGGAAAAATTTATAGAAGATATGATTATAAAAAAGGAAGAATTCTACCACAAGGGGCAATTCCTTGTCAAGAAAAACCTGATCCCATAACAGGACACTTTCCACATTGGCTTTTATGTACACAAAATGACCCAAATGCTAAATATTATTTAGAGGCATTTGAAAGACAAAAGAATGATAATTTAGAGGAAGGAACTTATGAGCTAATAGGAAAACATATAAATGGCAATCCATATAATTTGGATACAGATATCCTAGAAAAACATGGAAAGAGAATATTAGAAAATGTACCAAGGGATTATGAAGGAATAAAACAATATCTTAAAAATCACTATATAGAAGGAATTGTTTTTTATCGTGGTAATGGAGAAATGTGTAAAATAAAAAGAAGTGATTTTGGATTTGAATGGAATAGAAACAAAAATGCAAAAAATCACGGAACAAAAATCAAAAATATCACGGAATGAAATTAATAAAAATCACGGAATAATTAAAAATTAAAATAAAATTGAGTTATTCAAAAAATTCGAATAACTGTCTAAATCAGAATCAACCAGAAGGAATATCAATGGCAGTACCAATGAAAAATGGAGGAATGAAGGCATCAAAAGTTATATATTATGTTGTATTATCAGGAGTAACAACAGGAGTAGGTGCTTTTTTTGGAGCGATAATAGGGAGTATATCAAAAGAAGTAATAGCAATATGCTTAAGTTTTGCAGCAGGAGCAATGTTATATATAGTATCAGGAGAACTTATACCAGAATCTAATAAGCTGTATCATGGAAGAATGACAGCTGTTGGTAATATTATTGGATTTTTGTTAGGCTTTTTTGCAATGATGATATAGGCTATATATTAAGAAAAATGAAAATAAATTGTTGAATATTAGAGTATGTAATGTTAAAATATAACTGTGAAACTAAAAAAGAAGAGGTAAAACAAAATGAAGATAATGTTTATATGTACAGGAAATATATGTAGAAGTGCAATGGCAGAATGGTTATTAAAGAAAAAATTGGAAGATAAAAAAATAGAAAATATTGAAGTATATTCAAGTGGAGTCTATGCACAAGATGGAGATATATCAACTTGGGAAGCAAAAAGAGTTATGATGGATGAATATTCAATTGATATGAGTAAGCATAGAGCAACAAATATTGTGAATTCGAATATAAAGGAAATGGATTTAATGTTATGTGCAACATCAAGACACAAAAGAGATGTTTTGAGGATATATCCAGAGTTGGAAGGTAAAGTTTTTACAATGAAAGAATATGTAGGATATGATAGAGAATATCATGGTAAAATTGATATAAAAGACCCATGGGGCTATGATATTGAAACATATAGGTCATGTGTTGCAGAAATAGATGAGTGTTTGGAATTATTGTTAAAGAAAATTTGTTAAAAGTTGTTAAAAATAAAAATTAATTAAATTTGATGATTTAACACTAGAAAATGAGATATTTAGAGATTTTTTAAGGAAGTAGGTATAAAATTGTACTTGCTTTTTTAATTTATATATAGTAAAATAAAAAACGCAAACAAGTATTTGAAAGGAAGAGCGTTATGCAAAATGTTTTAGAAGGTTTAAATGATAAACAATATGAAGCAGTAGTTAATACAGAAGGTCCATGTTTGGTTATTGCAGGGGCTGGTAGTGGTAAAACTAAAGTTTTAACACATAAAATAGCATATTTAATAGGAGAAAAAGGTGTTAAACCTTGGAATATATTAGCAATTACATTTACAAATAAAGCTGCAAATGAAATGAAAGAAAGAATTGAAAATATTGTTGGTGATGATGCAAAAGATATTTGGATGGGTACATTCCATTCTATTTGTGTTAGAATTTTAAGAAGATTTATAGATAGAATTGGTTTTGATTCTTCTTTTATAATATTTGATACATCTGATCAAAAAACTTTAGTAAAAGGTTGTATGAAAGATTTAGCAATTGATGATAAATTATTTAATGATCGAGCTGTTTTAACAGAAATTAGTAATGCAAAAAATGAAATGTTAGAACCAGAACAATATATGGTAAGGGCAAATGGCGATTTTAGAAAAGAAAAAATTGCAAGTGTGTATGAGTTATATCAAAAGAGATTAAAAGAAAATAATGCAGTTGATTTTGATGATATTATTAATTATGCAATTAAGATATTAGAAGAAAATCCAGATATATTAGAATATTATTCTAGCAAATTTCAATATGTTTTAGTAGATGAATATCAAGATACTAATAAGTCACAATTTACATTAATTACAATGCTTGCATCTAGAAATGGAAATATTACAGTAGTTGGAGATAATGACCAAGGTATATATAGTTTTAGAGGAGCTGATATTTCTAATATATTAAATTTTGAAAGAGATTTTCCAGGTACTAAAATTATTAAATTGGAACAAAATTATCGTTGCACAGGTAATATATTAAAAGCTGCAAATGCAGTTATAAAGAATAATGAAGTGAAATATAAAAAAGAGCTATGGACACAAAATGATGAAGGTAATTTACCTAAAGTATATCAAGCAGAAAATGAATATGATGAAGCGTCATATATTGTAGAGCAAATTGAACATTTAAAAAGAGAAGAATATTACAAATATGTTGACTTTGCAGTACTTTATAGAATGAATACTCAATCAAGAGCAATAGAGGATATTTTGAGGAGAGAAAATGTACCATATAAAATTGTGGGTGGTTTGAAATTCTATGAAAGAAAAGAAATTAAAGATACTATTGCATATTTAAGATTAATACAAAATGGTAATGACAATTTAAGTTTAAAAAGAATTATAAATGAACCTAAAAGAGGTATAGGTAAAACAAGCTTAGAAAAAGTAGAACAATTAGCAGAAGCAACTGAGACTTCAATGTATGATGTTATAAAAAGGGCTGATGAATTTGGCTTAAATAGGGTGTTTTTAAATTCTAGAGAATTTATAAATGTTATAGAAGAATTAAAAAGTAAAAAAGATGAACTTAGTGTATCAGAAATGATTAAATTGACTTTAAAGAAAACAGGATATACTAAGGCATTAGAACAAGAAAATACAATAGAAGCAGAAAATAGAATTGCAAACTTAGATGAATTGTTAAATGTTGCAATAGAATTTGAAGAAGAATTTGCAGAAAATTCACTACAAGAGTTCTTAGAAGGAATTACATTATCAAGTGATTTAGATAATATGGAAGAACAAGAGGATACAGTAACTTTAATGACATTACATAGTGCAAAAGGACTTGAATTTCCAGTTGTATTTTTAGTTGGTATGGAAGAAGGAATTTTCCCAGGGTACCAATCTATGATGGAACCTAAGGAATTAGAAGAAGAAAGACGTTTGTGTTATGTTGGAATAACTAGAGCAAAAGAAAATTTATTCTTAACATGTAGCAAGCAAAGAACTGTTTTTGGTTCTACAAGTTATAATCCTACATCTAGATTTTTGCAAGAAATACCAGAAGAATTATTAGAAGGATATCAAGAAGCTTTTGGAGAGCCAGATAATAATAAAAATCAAATTTTTAAAGATTCTAAGTACACTTGGACATATGGAAGTAAAAATAATGGAAATATAAAAACTTATAAAATAAATGAAAAAGAACCTGTTATGGCAGCAAGTAGCAAAAATACAGGATTTGCATTTAGAACAGCAGAAAGCTTTTTAAACAATTTAGGTAAAAAAGCTTCTTCAAATAGTAATGTGGATTTATCAAAATATGAAGCAGGAGTTAGAGTATTTCATAAAAAATTTGGAGAAGGTACTATAAATATGGTTGAACCTGAAGGAGAAGACTTAAAAGTAGATATTAATTTTGACAAAGCAGGACATAAAAGACTAATGGCAAAATTTGCAAATCTAGAGGTTATTGAATAGAACATATATAACATTGCTAATAATTAAGGGATTAGGGGACGGACTTAAAATCCCTTTTTTTAGGGATTTAAGGACGGACCTTTAAAATTTTTAAAATTAATGTATTGATAGGAGTAATTATAGGAGCAGTAGATAGAATAAATTGTAACTGAACTTATATAGTTTTTTTGAATTTAGTAAAATCCAATTGACATACGGATATACGGGTTATATAATATACGTATAATGAATGGAGGGGATGTTATGAAAAAATTAACAGTATTTAGTATGGTGTTGTTATTTTTAATTTTTTTGTTACCAATTACATCTAATGCGTTACCTGATAATCCAAATGTTTTTACTGTTCCAATTACTATTAATTGGGTTGATTATGACAATTTTTTAGGTCAAAGACCAGATTCTATAACAATGAAGTTAATTGATTGGAATACGTGGGAGGAATTTGAAGTTACATTGTATGCAAAAGACTGTCAAACTGTTAGAGTTGATGATAAAAGAACTCAATGGGTTGGAGAACTAGAATTACCAAAATATTCTGCAGGTGGAATAACTTCATATGGTATGGTTGAAGGCTCTTGGGGTGATGATATAGGAGGATATAATATTACAGAACAATCAGCTCAAGCATCAAGTGAATATCCAGGTGGTGGAGAGATTAAAGTTTTTATTGCAGCTGATTTGACTAGAAAATATTATTTTATTGTAAATTGGGATGATGATACTAATAGAGATGGCCTTAGATCTTGGGATACTTCAGCTACAATAAATATGATTAATAATAAAAATGAAGTAAGAGAAGTTTCTATTTTTGGAGAAGATGATGTTAATCAATGGCAAACAAGTGAATATTTTCCAACATATCTATTTGATGAAAATAATGTACCTATTTGGGATGAAAAGATAGAATATAGAGCAGAATTAAATTCATATAAAGATCATGGTGTTTATGAACCTGTTTATCAAAGTGATATAACAGTAAATGATAATATAGTTACAATTAATTTAAAACATGAGCCATATAGATTGGATTATGATGTTCCTGTTAAAGTAGAATGGGAAGAAAATGATAAAGATTATATACCAGAAAATATATCAATTAAAATTTTAAATAAATATACAAAACAAGAATATGGAGAAGCACAATTATCAAAAGATACAAATTGGGAACATGCTTTTAAAAACCTATTTGAAAGAGAAAATGGACATATAATTACATATACTATCCAAGTTGCAGATGCAAAAAATTGTGAATTTGAAGTTACAGGAAGTCAAGAAGAAGGGTTTACAATTCTAGGAAAATATAAAGAAGAACCTGTAGAAGAAGTTCCACAAAATCCAGATGAAAATGAGCAAAAAGATGAAACAGAGCAAAATGCTAATACAACAAATACAGTAGAAGAAGCAGCCATAGAAAGCAAAGTATTAGATATAAAATCACCAAAAACTGGTGGGGGAAATGCAACTATACTTGCTATTGCTGAGTGTGCTTTAGTTATACTTATAACATTAGCTATAATTTTAGTTATTTTAATTAGAAAAAATAATGCTAAAATTAAAAATAAATAATAGTATAAATTTTAAAATTATTAAATTTAAAATAGATATAAAGGAAAAATGAAAAACTACTAAAAGTATGAAATGCTTTTGGTAGTTTTTTGTATAAAGATAAAAAAAGTTGAGCATAATATATCAAGAATAAAAAAGAAAGGAATGATTTAAATGGCAGATTTAACACAAGCAGAATTACAACATTTAAGACATTTAATAGGAGCACATGAAACTGCATATCAAAAATTAAACACATATTCAGCACAAGCTGTTGATCCACAAATTAAGCAATTATTTGCAAAATCAGCACAAGATGCATTAAACACAAAACAAAAATTAATGACATTTTTAAATAATTAGAAGGGAGAGAATAAATAATGGATGAAAAGACAATGGTTAATGATATTTTAGGTGGTGTAAAAGCTGATTTGACTGCATATCAAACAGCAATAGCAGAATGTGAAAACATGAATTTAAGACAAACATTTCAACAAATAAGAAATAGTGACGAAAGTTTTCAATTTGAATTGTTCAAAATTGCTCAAACAAAGGGATATTATAAACCAGCTCAAAAAGCAACTGTAACTGAAATAAATCAAGTTAAAACAGATTTACAACAATAATAATGATAAAAATCTCAAGTAAACTATTTGTTTCTTGAGATTTTTAGGTATACAAATATTAGAATTTTTTAAGTTAATTATTAATATACTTCCATTTTTACTTCTTTTCCTTTAAATGCATATACCATTTTTGTTATGTTCTTAAATCCTCTTTCCTTTAAATTTTGTTCATATCCTTTTTCTTCTATTTGTTTTTTTGCATTTTCTATTGTTTCTTCTATTGTTTTTTCTTCCATATCCTCCATTACTTTAAATTCCATTATAAAACTATTTCCATTTTTATCTTTTGGCTCAAGCATTATATCATATCTTCCTAATCCTGATTCTCGGTTTGAATTTACGTAGTAGTTATCCTTTAATCCTACTAACATTCCTAATACAAATGCATGATAAAAGTTCTCTGCTGTATTTTCCCCTACATCCATATAGCTAAACATTTCTCTTACCAGTATTTTAAATTTTTTTTCAAATTCTTTTAAATTTAATGTTACTAAATCTTTTAGTATACTTTTTAAATTATTACCTATTACTTTATTTCTAAACCAATCATCTATTATTTGTGAGAATAATAGATTTATTTCATAATTTGGTAATTTTAC
>CALXXH010000073.1 GCA_944392635.1 uncultured Clostridia bacterium
CTTCTGTTCTTGTTTTAAATACAAAACCAGTAATTCCTATAATATCTCCAATATCCCAAGTTTTAAATGCTTTATAGGTTTCTTCTCCTAAATCATTTATGCTTACATAACTTTGTATTTTTTCATCACAGTCTTGTATTGTACAAAATGATGCTTTTCCCATTATTCTTTTTGCTATTATTCTTCCTGCAACTGTTACATCTTTTTGTTCAAATTTTTCATAATTTGCTTTTATTTCTCCTGCTGTATTTGTTCTATCAAATTTTGTTATTTGATATGGATCTTTTCCTTGTTCTTGTAATTCTTTTAATTTATCTCTTCTTATTTGCATTAAGTGATTAATGTCTAATTCTTCTGTATTGTTTTGATTTTGATTATTTTCTGCCATTAATATCTCTCCCATCTGTTTATTTATTTGCATTTTTAACTTTTTATATTATACTCCAATTTTAACAAAAAGTAAAGAAAACTATCTTGAAAAATCAAAATAGTTTTCCTTACTTTTATATTATTCATATAAATCATATTCTAATTTATATTTATTGTTTTATTTTTATTATTTTGTATGGATTATTTTCATTGTTTTCCTCATTATTTATTACTAATTTAATAGAATCTGCTTTTAGTGTAACTACTGGTCTAATTTTTCTTGATGCATTTCCTTCTCCTTTTGAAGAATTGAAAACTCCATTTCCACCTATTAAGTTTTTATTTACTCCACATATTCCAAACTGTGCATATGCTACATAAGAACTTGTGCATCTCGAAGCTAACCAATAGCTTTCATCTCTTTCAAATAGTACTGGATATATATCACTATTTTTTAAATATTCACTTGTTATTTGCAAATTATAATATGTTTGTGTAATTATTAAGCCATTTTCTATTTCTGATGCTTTTTCTGTTGTTACATCTGTATATCCATTTTCACTTCTTCCTATACCATCTTTCTTTAGATTATTTTTTATTTCTTCGTCTGTTAAATTTGATATATCTGTGGTTATATCTGTCCATGATCCATTTTCTCTAGCATATATCATAGGATAAACTCCATTATATAACTTAAATCCTCCATATTTAATGTTAGCCTGTGTAGTATCACTATATTCATTTCTTAACTCAATACCTTGTTCATTTAATTCTTCTTCTATATCTTCTAAGTTTAAACTTCTAGCAGTTATCCCTAATTTTGAATTACTATATTGCTTTGCACAAATATCATTTAATATATATACTCCGTTATTATATCCTACTGCACCTTTAAAGTATATTTCTGTATCTGTTGATGTATCACTTACTAAGTCTATTGTTCCATCATTATGAACTTTTAAAATTCTCCATTTTAATTCTTTAGTTTGAGGAATCCCTGTAGCTGGATTTGAATCTGTTCCACTATTCTCTGAATTTATTATGTAATTTTCTGTTTCATCATATGTATAATCTACATAGGCTCCTATTTTTAATATTTGATAATCATACGGTTTCGAAATAACATTCTCTCCATTAAAAACCTGTATTTCATAAGTATCTAGTAAATTATTTATTGGAATATCTATTGTATAATTATCACCTGTAAATTCTTCTGTTATCTCCCACGAATTTTCATTTTCTCCTTCGGCTGCTTTTACTCGATATCTAATTTGCCATTTATTTATATATCCATCATATTGAATATTAGATATTTTTATTTTCCATTGACCATTTCCTATATTTTCACAACTCAAATCAAAAGTAGGCTCTCCTTGAGTAGGATTATATTCTACATTATATAGGCTTTGTGGTAGTTGTTCTAAAGTGTAATACATTATTCCATCATATCTAAGACCTTCATAACTTACTACTTTTCTATCTTTTATACTAACTAGAAATTCTCCTTCAGTTCCCTCTATCCCTAAGTTTTCAATAGTTTCATAATCAAAATATTTATATCCTTTTAAATCACTTAAACTAGTTCCTAAGCCTAATTCATCTATAAGTACATAGGTTGCTTGGTCTTCTACGGTTGAATTATATGTTAAATCTTTTCCTATGCTTATTGTTGTTCCGTTTTCTTGTTTTGTTATATTACCAGTATTTTCATCTATAGCTATTTGTCCACTTTTCCATTGCTCATATAGGTTATTTACCTCTGTTTGCATTATTTTCATTTCTGCTGTAAAAGTATTTAATCTAGATGTACGAATTATATCTATTCCACTATATGTAGCAACAGAAGCTAGTATTAACAATACAACTATAGTTATTACTAAAGCTAATAGTGTTACACCATTTTGATTAAGTTTTTTCATTTGTTACCTCCAAAAAAACATTTATATTTTTTGCTAATCAAATCCTTATATTTACTGCAAATCCACCAACAAAGTAAATTGCTTTAATACAAGGGGATAATGGCTGGGGTAGTAAGATTCGAACTTACGAATGACCGGGTCAGAGCCGGTTGCCTTACCACTTGGCGATACCCCAATATATATGTACTTATATTATCACTTTTTTTTGCTTTTGTCGATATATTTTAAGGAAAAAATTGATATTCTATATAAAACTAAAATGTTGGTATATAATATGTAAAATACTAATATACCAACATTTATTTGTTATAAAAATTTTATATAAATCTTTCTATTAATAATTTTCTGCTTTTATTTCAAAATATGCTTTTGGATGAGAACATACTGGACAAATTTCTGGAGCTGATTTTCCAATTACTATATGTCCACAGTTTCTACATTTCCAAATTCTATCTCCATCACGGCTAAATACAAGTCCACCTTCAACATTTTCAATTAGTTTTTTATATCTAGCTTCATGTTCTTTTTCAATTTCTCCTACTGCTTCAAATAGGTATGCAATATGATCAAATCCTTCTTCTTTTGCTTCTTTTGCCATTCTGTCATACATATCTGTCCATTCATAATTTTCTCCTTCAGCTGCTGCTTCTAGGTTTTCTAATGTTGATTTAATTTCTCCACCTTGTAATAATTTAAACCATATTTTTGCATGTTCTTTTTCATTATTTGCTGTTTCTTCAAATATTGCAGCAATTTGTTCATATCCTTCTTTTTTTGCTTTACTTGCAAAATATGTATATTTGTTTCTTGCTTGTGATTCTCCTGCAAATGCCTCCATTAAATTTTTCTCTGTTTTTGTTCCTTTTAATTCTTTTTCCATCATTATACCTCCTTAATATTTATTTTAGATTTACAATTTTCACATATCCCATAAACTGTTATGCTATTAATATCAAAATATCCCAAAACTTTATTTTTGTCAATAGTTTTTACTTACTTTTCAAAGTTGTTTTTCTTTTTATATATAATAAAAGAATTAATAATTTAAACTATCTTCTTCCCAAGAATCTGGTTCATATACTGTCCCCACAAACCATATTTCTTTTGTATTTTTATCTTGAAGAAAATACATAAAAGGCTTATCTATCTTGATTACTTCTGGACTTGTTGGTTCTTCTATTATTGCTGTGTTCTGCAGAATCATTGCAGTAACTGCTGCTGCTTTTATTCCCTTTTCTGTAAAATCAATATCTGCTTTATGCAATGCATCACTAACAAAAAGTTTTTCATCTGCCATATTAGAAAAATCTGCCAAATTTATATCAAAAGCATCTGTAATTCCTAGTTTCTTCAAATCTTCTTTTAATTTTAAATTATATTCAAATGAAAATCTTGGTATTGTAATTTCTAAACCATTATTAGTTTTTGATGCTAAAGTTGTTTTTTCCATAATATTATTTAAATCTTCTGTTGAAAATTTTTCTATATAACTTGATAAGTTTTCTTCTGGCATTATTGCAATAAATTCTAATTGTGTATCATCATATTTTTTCAAATCCATAGTTAAAACTGTAGTATTTTGATCTTTATAATAGGAAATATTATCACTTTTGGTTTCTTTATGCATCATTGTTGCATTCATCTGGCTTCCATCAGCTAAATAAAATTTTTCTCCATAAGTATTATCTTCAAATGGTTCTTGCCATTCCATATCAATTGCTAAAGCATTTATTAAAAGCATTTGTGTATATGAATTTTGTACTGCTTCATCATCTATCATATTTTTAATTATTCCTAAAGTTTTGTTTTCAATCCATTTATTTATATTATTTGCATTACTAAATGAGTCATAATTAATTTCTGCATTATATTTGTCATTTAATGTTTTTATATATTCTTCTTTTATATCTTTAGAATATGTATCTCTAATATATGCACTATTTGCTAAAGACAGCACTTCATCAATGTTATTATATTTTGTTAAACTTAAGCTTCCTATTAGATTTTCTATTTGAGTTTTAGTATTTCCATTTGCTCCTTCATTTAACATATTTAATGCATATTTTATTGATAATGGACTATATATCATATTTTGTTTATTATTTTCTAATTGTAAGAATTGCATTGTAAAGTCCGTTCCTGTTTGTTTATTTTCACTTTCAGTACTTGATAATATATTGTTTTGTTTGTTTTCATCTTGTGTACTTCTATTAAGTATTACTGAAATTATTGCTATTATGATTATTAATGATATTATTATAGCAATTACTGTGCTAAATTTAATTTTTAATTCTTTTTTCTCTTGCATACTTATTTCCCCTTTACTTTATAAACTCATGGTTCATCATTTTTTAAAATTATATCAACATATCAATGTTTTTACAATATATTTTTGTATGATTTTAATTTTCTTAATTTCTATTTTATTAGTTTATATATTTTGTCATATGCTATACTGTAATTATAAAATCTTTCTTTGTCTAATTTTAGTAATAAATTTAAAAATAGTAAATAGCCCACATTGTAGGCTACTTACTATTTTTTGATTTAGTCCCAATCATCATCTTCGTTATCATAATAATTATGAAGCATTTCGATGCTTGGAGTTTGTGCCCAAGTGTTTTGTGGAAGAATTCTTATTAAATGTTCTCTCACTTCCTCGGGGGTATTAGGATTGTGTGCAACGAAGTATTTAATTCCAAAATCATAGGGTTCTTCGCTTAATAAAGCAAGTGTCTCTGGCAAAGTGTTCTTATTAATAGCTACATTTCTTCTAATAACAGGATGTTTATCATAAGACAAATAATTTAATGTTCCACTTAATGTGCTTTCGTTTCTTGCAACTTCAAATCTTACAACATAATCTTCATCTCTTGATAAATAATCTAGAATTTTACCTGAAGTAGCTGGATTTTTAGCAACTTTTTCTCTAACATACGAGTCCTTGTCTTTTGACAAACTATCCAAAATCACATTAGTTGCATTTAAATTAGAAGCCACCTCTGCCCGAACACTATAATATTTATCCTTGGATAAATATTCAAGGACTTCCACTTGAACAAAAGCAGAGCTTGCAATTGCTTCTTTTACCCTATTTTCGAGTTTGCTTAAATCAATATTCATTTTTTCCTCCTTTACAATAATCATTGTTAAAAGTTACTATATTCAAAACTTGCCTATTAGCAAGATAATTAAATTATGTAAAGATTTTACCATGAAATTTTAAAATTTTCAATAATCGTGGTAATTTTTTAAAGTTACTCACTTTCTATATATGCACTTATATCTTTTATATAAATTATTTTCTTAACATCTTTTTATTTTCTTTTTCAAGTTGCTTTAAGCTTTTTTCAGGTGTAGGTAATTCTTCTGGCATAGTACCTCCTGCTTCTTTAATTGCATTTCTAACTATTTTTCCAATTTTATTATGAGTATCACAAGCTTCCTTTTCTGTATCAACATTATCCCTTTTTAATCTTGATTCAGTTTGTGTAATTCGAAAGAGATTTGCTGCAAGTTCTTCACTTCCCATATTATCTAAAATATCTTCTCTATATCTCAATCCTTTTCTTTTAGCAATATCATCAGTAGTTTCTCCATTATATAATCCTTTATATCCCGCATTATGAAATTTATCAAAGTTTTTAACTCCTGCATTTTTTGCGGCTTGATTTAAAGAATAATTTCCCTTTCTTGTTAAATCTCTTTGATAAAATCGCTTTTCATCTTCTGTTAGCATACTATATTCTTTTTCACTAATCTCTTGTTTTCTGGTTTGAACTGCAAAATATGTTTGAGCAAGAGCAATTACTTTTTTTCTACTATCTCCATTTTGTGCTATTAAATAACATGCATAACGAGTTAATTTATAATCTTTTTGTTTTCTTTTCGCTCCAGATCCTATTTGTACCATTTTGTCGACGTCGACAAAATGTTCAAGCACACTAATATCAGTATTTTTGCAAGCTTCTTTCGCTTTATTTATTACATTTTCAAATTTTCTCCATTCTTTATAATTTAAAACAATCTGTAATTCTCTTGCATACCAGAATTCAACTCCATTCTCATCAATGTGTTTAATACTTTCAAAAGTTTGATTATTATTTTCCAAATCTTTCATATAATATTTCTCCTTTCTACTTTCTTTATTGGTTTATGTTTTGTTATATGTTATATCGTACTTATAAAACTTTCTTTTGTTGATTTTAGTAATAAATTTAAAAACTGTAAAATAGATAATAAATATTGATAAGATATATCTTAAAATTGTGTATAAAAAATTATTGAAAATAAGTATTTTATGATTTTCTAAAATTTGTTTGGTGCCGGTGGTGGGACTCGAACCCACACGCCATTGCTGACAACAGATTTTGAGTCTTTAAAGAATCTTAACACTTATTAATTATAAGTAATAAATGCTATTCTTTAATCTCTACAAAATAATGGACTTTTAGTACCTTTTATTAACTTTTATTGATAAATATATCCCACTATAATTTTTTAAAAATTTCAAGTTTTTTGAAAAAATGTTAGATATTTGTTAGATGTTGGTTAGATATAATAAC
>CALXXH010000074.1 GCA_944392635.1 uncultured Clostridia bacterium
GCAATTCCCAAGAAACATAGTGGAATACTATAAATTCTAACTAGGTTTAATATATATGCAACTGTACCATATACATCAGAACCATATTTTTCTTTATAATCTTCCAAAGAATTTGCTACATTTTCTTTCAATTCTACTAATTGGCTTTCTGTTTCTTCATCAATTGCTCTATTTGTTGATTCGTTTTCAACTACTTGGTTATTACTATTTGCTGCATATACTGTTGAGAAAAACATTGTAAATAGTAATA
This sequence comes from uncultured Clostridia bacterium, assembly GCA_944392635.1. Classification (GTDB taxonomy): domain Bacteria; phylum Bacillota; class Clostridia; order TANB77; family CAG-508; genus CAG-269. Next base: position 251 of record CALXXH010000074.1, read on the forward strand.
ATATCATAAGTGTAGCTATTATACATTTTTTCATTTTTATTCCATTCCTTTCCAATTGGTTGAAAAATAATTATATTAATTCTTTTCCAACAAAAAACTCCTACTACATTAAATTTGGCAAATATTACTATTCTTTATTCTTGCTATTATATCATACAATAAATATTTAAAAATAGCAAGAATTTTTTACAATTTATTGTATAAATATTTCATATGTGTATAAACTCCGTTTGCCCAATTTTTATCAGTTGCATATTTTGTATTAATTCCTGTTAATGTAGGTCCATTATAGTATTTTCCAGATGCTGTTTCTCCTCCATATATGCTTGTACCTGCTGGATTTATATAATATTTAACAAATACTCTTGCAATAAGGTCTATACATTCTGAATAATTTGAAAATGAATATGCTCCATTATATGGATTAGAATCATATGCTCCATATCCAAATAAATTATATTTTTCCTTAGCAATTTTAGAAGTTCCCCAGCTACTTTCATGTATTCCTACTGCTGCAACAAATACTCCATTTATATTATATTGTTTTTCTATGTAATAAAAATATTCTGCATTTTGTTCAAATATTTTATTCTTATCTTTATCATCTGTTAAAACCTTTTTGAATTGCTCTAATGTTAATCCACTTGGTTTGTTTAATGCCATATCAAAACTCAAAGTGGATTTTAATTCTGTTCCACTTTTCTCTGGTGTAGATGTATTTGTTGTATTATTTTTTATTTCAGTTTCTTGGTTATAATTCTTATGTGTTGTTGCTTCTATTTTTACATATCCAATTGTAGTTCCACATCTAATTCTATACCATTCGCCTTGTATTTCTAATACTTTTAATTCATCATCTTTAGCAAGTGTTGCAATCTTTTGACTATTTTCATCAGGATCAACCATTACAGATAATCTATCTGATGTCACATAAACAGTATCTCCTACTTTAACCTCGTAGTTTGAACTTCCACTTCCTGTTCCCACTTCAACTATTTTATCAACTGCTGCTTTTGTAATCTTTGCAGAAACTTGTTCTTCATTTATTAATTCATCATTTTGATATGTTTTTTTAGTAGTAATTTGCTGTTTTCCTTCTCTACCTTCTTGTGTTACTTGCAAGACCCCTTTTGGCAAACTTGCATTATTCCTATATTTTGTCATATATTCAAGTTCTACTTCTTCTACTGTATATTCTTCTTTTACACCTTCTTTTGCATTATTTTCTACATATGTATCTATATTTATTTTTTCTGCTTGGCTAATTTTTAATTCTTCGACTGGTGCTGTTACCTCTGTTGCATAAACTGTGTTTTCTCCAAAATAATAGTGATAAAAAATAATTATATAGAATATACTAATAACAGCTATTGAAAATATAATTATGTTTTTTAAAGTAAAAAATATATACTTTCTTTTTTTGTCTTTTGCTTTCATAATATATCACCTAATACCATTTTACCTTTTCCTAGTTTTTTTGTCAATTTACTTTTAGAGTTTTTTTGCACTTTTAATTCAGGTATTGATTTTATTTGACTTTTATAATATTATAGCTATATACAAATGAGATTTTTAATGAAAAAATGTGAGGTTTTTATGGATAAGAAGAAAAAAATATTAATTAGTATTGTTTTAATATTATTTATTATAGTAGTTATTCTTACTTTTTTGGTTTTTTCAAAGTTTGTTTTAAAAGCTAATTTTGAAAAATCTATTTTACCTTTTGCAAATAAAAATCAAGATGTGATATTTAATATTAATCAAATTGTATATTTTAGCAATTGTGATGCAAAGAATAAAAATATATCTACAAATCATTACACTTTAGAAAATATTTACCAATTTACTGATATAGCATTTTTTATAGATTCTCCTCAAGAAGAAAAAACATCAAAAAATACTTTAAAAAGTGTTAGTATTGAAAACATTAATTTTAGTACACCACCAAAACTTGGAGAACCTGCCCTATATTTTAAAAGTATAAATAATTTTGCTAAAAGTGAATTAAATGATGAAAATAAAATAAATGATAAATTAGACTTTAATATTTCATCACAAGATGAAGCTGATTTAAATACACCTATCTTGTACAATAACCTAGCAAATCCAATTACTTTAAGTTATATAAATTCTAATATTAAAACTGACTATACAATAACTGATACATCTAGTGCAATTACTTATGATGGTACACTTTTACCAAAATGCAATGTTTCTTTAGATGATATTAGTTGCAATTTTTCTTTTGATGTTTTAATTACTAATAATATGGATGAGAAATATAAATGTACTGTTTTTGTTGATGTTCCATTAACTACTCAAGATAAATCTATTGAAAATGGCAGTGTTACAGTGAAAGATGATGTGAATTTGAGTTTTTATAGATATGAGTAAAAATATTAACTTAAATAATTATTAAATTTTATTCATTACTCGGTTAACATTACGGTACAAATAAATTCTAAAATTATCGAGTAGGCACCTCTCAAAGCGAGTTTGAGATTCTCCTATTTTATAATTTAAGAATTTGTATTAGCCTTTCATTCACACTCACAACTCATAAATTTTAATGATTATTTTCTCTCTATATAAGGAAAAAAGAAAAATGTAGGGTTGGAAAGGATGGTTTTTGAAATGAAGAAGGATGAACCAATTTATGAACAACTAAAGAAAAAATATCATAAGACTGAAGAAGTTACTAATTTTAAAGACATGCTTTATCGTTCTGGTGATATTTATCGTTCAAGAACTGCATTTAAAAGGAAAGATAAAGATGGAAAAATTTATTCTACTACTTATGCAGAGTTCAAAAATGATGTTGTTTATCTTGGGACAAGCTTAATTGAAAAAGGATTTTTAAATAAAAGAATTGCAGTTATTGGGAAAAATAGCTATGAATGGTCTGTTTCATATTTAGCAGCATCTATTGTTGGAATTGTAGTTCCTATTGATAAGGAATTACATACTCATGATGTTATAAATTTCATGAATGTATCTCAAACAGTTTGTATTTTAGGAGATTCTAAGAATTTAAATAGTATCTTAGATAATATTGAAAAAGTCGAAAATCCAGATACTATTTTTGTACCTTTTGACCCTGAAAAAGAAATGAATAATTCATATAGTAAATTATTAGAAAACGGTAAAAATCTATATGAAAATGGTAATCATACTTTTGATGATATCAAGATTGATCCAGATGAAATGAGAATTCTTTTATTTACTTCTGGAACAACTGGAAATGCTAAAGGTGTATGCTTATCACAAAAAAATATATGTTCAAATATTTTATCAACATATGGAATAGTAAAAGTTAAAAGAAGTGATTTATTCTTTTCTGTTCTTCCTTTGCATCATACTTATGAATGTACACTAGGATTTTTATTACCAATATATAGTGGTGCAAGTGTATGTCATTGTGAAGGTTTAAGATATATTGTAAAAAATATTCAAGAATTCCACCCTTCTGTTATACTATGTGTTCCTTTATTACTTGAAAATGTTCATAAAAATATTGTTAAAAATATGAATAAATCTTTACCAGAAAAATATAGGAGTAAAGATGGAAATCCATACAAAAATTTACCTTTTATTATAAAAAAAGTTGTAAAAAATAAAGTAAAAAACACTTTAGGTGGAAGATTAAGAGTATTTATTGTAGGTGCTGCAGCTGCTAATCCAAATATTATTGCTGATTTCAAAGATTTGCATTTAAATACACTTCAAGGTTATGGACTAACTGAATGTTCACCTCTTGTTGCAGGAAATACTGATTTCTTTCAAAAAGATGACTCAGCAGGTTTACCAATACCAAATGTAGAATATAAAATAGATTCTCCTAATGAAGAAGGTGTTGGAGAAATTTTAGTTAAAGGTTCAAATGTTATGCTTGGATATTATGAAGATGAAGAAAAAACAAAACAAACTATTGTTGATGGATGGTTCCATACAGGTGATTTGGGTAAAGTTGATGAAAATGGCTATTTATATATTACTGGTAGATGTAAGAGTGTTATAGTTACTAAAAATGGTAAAAATATTTATCCTGAAGAAGTTGAGTATTATTTAAATGACAACCCTCTTATTTCAGAGGCAATGGTATTAGGTATTCAAAAAGATGATGATATGTATGTTAATGCTCAAATTTATCCTAATATTGAAGCTATTACAGAATACTTAAAAGGTAGTGTTCCAACTAAAGAAGAAATTTGGAAGGTTATTTCAGATGCAGTTTCAAGTGTTAATAAAATGCTTCCTAATTATAAACACATTAAAAGTTTTGGTATTAGAGATAAAGAGTTTGAGAAGACTACAACTCAGAAAATTAAAAGATATGGAAATAATATGAAAATAGATGGAACAAAATAATGAAATATATGCTACCATAAATTTATGATTACACCACATTGCTCATGCAAAGCAAAATGTGGTGTATTTTCTTAACTTTAAGGGTAAAAAGGATTATTCTCAATCCTTTTTTCTCTTGTTTTTATGTTTTTTCAAATAATCCATATACTAGCATGAATATTGTCTTAAATTTAAAATTATCAACACAATTAAAAAAAGTACTTAACTCCTCTTTAGTTAGTACTTTATATACTTCTTTCTTTTGTTTTCTCATCGGCAATTGCTTTTTATTTAATACTTTATCTAATGTCACTTCATAGATAAATCTTATTACTGAATTGTAGTAGTTTATTGACCTATCTGCTAATTTTCTTTCTTCTTTTAAATATTTCAATAGAAATTCCCTTAATTCTTCTGTTGTTACTTCTTCTAATTGCTTTTCTCCAAAGTATTTCATAATATCTTTCGTTTTTCCCAAATAGCTATCATATGTGTATTTTGCAAAATTTCTCATCCGCATGTCCTCTTTCATTTTTTTGGTTACTTGTTCATTTGTCATACAAAAAACCTCCTGTTTAATATATTTGCAACTTCTAAGTTACATAATTATATTATACCTGAGGTTTTATATTTTTTCAATTTTATTCATTCATTCCATTACGAGGTACGAGCAATTTAGTACTCTTTCAAAGGTTAGTATTACTTCACATAAATAGTAAGGCGAGAAGAATTGTCTTCCAGTACATTGACCGAATAGGTAAATGTGCGGTAACTAGGTGAATCGCCGAAGTCATCATGGCCTCGAAGAACTCGCATTCCAGTGTTACAAGCCTCTAATGTCCATTCATTTTTACCTCCATAAAGATCATATACATTTCTTATTATATCTTTATCTCCTTCAAATCCTGTTGTTGTTTCATTTGTATTTTTTATGTCATCATTTTTACTTTTTACATCCTCTCCATTTTCTTGCATCCATCTCATCATTGCATCATATTGACTTCCCCATACCATACTACTTACCACACTATCAGTAGTATTTGTATATGTCTTTCCATATGCATATAAACCATACCATGTGTTTGCACTATCTTCTGCTCCTGTTAAAACAATACTATTTTTCTTACTTTGTGCTTTACCTGTACTATTATTACTAGACCTACTTATTTCATATCTTCCTATATAAAATCCACCATATTCTTCTACACTCTTTATCATTGCATTATAATCTTCTTGCATTGTAGTTTTAAAAGTACTCATATCTGCATAATCAGCTGTATTATCTGTTAATATTCCTTTTATTATATCTAAATATGTTGAATTTCCATCATAATCAGATACTGTATCTGGCTCTCTTAGTTCACTACCTTCTGTATATGTTGTATTCTCTGTTCCAAAATTATTACCTGTATTTGTTGCCCATAGTTTTCCTACTATTTTTGTATTATTATTATGTGTTTTACATACTATTTGGTCATTTTCTAATTGTAAATTGCAACTTCCTCCAGCTGTTGAACATTGTGCCATATCATTTATATCATTTACTGGTATCCATACAAATTCATTTCCAACTTCTCCGTCTGGTGCATCTGTTATTACCAAGCCATTTCCTAAATCTTCTGAACTTGGTACTGATGTTCCATCTCCCCAACTTGATGTATCTGTATCCATTGGTCTAAATCCTGCTGGTATAGTTGGATTATTTGCTGTTGCCTCTCCTCCATCAATTGTACTTGTTTCTTGAAATATTCCATTTGCATCTGGATTACCTGGCTCTGTTTCTTCACCTGGTGGTGTTACTTCTCCTGTTGTTTGTCCTATTATATTTCCATCTGCATCTATTGTATACACTCTATTTGATGGTGAGTCAAATGTTACTGTTATTTCTCCATTTGCTCCATCTGTTGCTGTTGCATCTGTTCCGTTTGTTCCAAATTCTCTATTTAAATCATCTGCTGTTATATCTCCTGTTCCTCTTTTCTCTGCTACTGCTCCTGCATACGCTAATCGTATTGCCTCTTTTTCTTCAGCTATTCCTGTTTGCTCTTTTGCATCCTGTACTCTTGTTAGTATTCCATTTTGCCCTGTTAATGTTGCAATTGATACTGCAGCTAATATTAATAACACGATAATGTATAGGAAATTACTGATGGTTAGCCAGTAAAAAAATTTCCTTTTTACCTCTATTTTATTCTGGCTAACCAGCTG
>CALXXH010000075.1 GCA_944392635.1 uncultured Clostridia bacterium
CTGTAGTTGTAAGCTTATTACCAACTGCAATAATGCTTGCGCTATTTATAATGATATTTAAAATGCAAGGATTAGGCGAAAAAGGTAAAGTATATGATGATACAGAAAGAAAAACAAAGGTGAAATTTGAAGATGTTGCAGGTTTAGAAGAAGAAAAGGGAGAATTAATTGAAATTGTAGATTTTTTAAAAAGACCAGAGAAATACACAAAAATGGGAGCTAAAATTCCAAGAGGTGTACTTCTATATGGAAAACCTGGAACAGGAAAAACATTAATTGCAAAGGCAATAGCAGGAGAAGCAGATGTTCCATTTATATCAATGAGTGGTTCTGAATTTATTGAAATGTTTGCAGGACTTGGAGCATCAAGAGTAAGAAAACTATTTGAAAAAGCAAGAAAATTATCTCCATGTATAGTATTTATAGATGAAATAGATGCAATAGGTTCAAGAAGAACATCAAATAGTGGAGCAGAAACAGAAAATAACCAGACATTAAATCAATTGTTAGTAGAAATGGATGGTTTTAGCACAGAAGAAACAATAATAGTTTTAGCTGCAACAAATAGACCAGAAATGCTTGATAAAGCATTACTTAGACCAGGTAGATTTGATAGACAAATTACAATACCAACACCTGATTTAAAAGGAAGATTAGAAATATTGAAAATACATTCAAAAGATAAAAGAATAGCAGATGATGTGAATTTGGAAAGTATTGCAGAAGATACAGCAGGATTTACAGGAGCAGAACTTGCAAATTTTTTAAATGAAGCAGCAATACTTGCAACTAAGAACAAACATGAAGGAATCGAAAAAGATGACATTGAAGAAGCTGTTAAAAAAATAACAGTAGGACTAGAAAAAAGAACAAGAGTAATATCAGACAAAGATAAAAGATTAACTGCATATCATGAAGCAGGACATGCAGTAGTAAGTAGATACTTACCAACACAAACAAATGTAAAAGAGGTATCAATAATACCAAGAGGTGTTGCTGGTGGATATACAATGTATAAATCTGACGAAGACAAATACTATATATCAAAAACAGAAATGCAAGAAAAATTAATAGCATTACTTGGTGGTAGAGCAGCAGAAAAATTAGTATTAGATGATATCTCCACAGGAGCAAGTAATGATATAGAAGTTGCAACAAAAATTGCAAGAGATATGGTAACAAAATATGGAATGAGTGATGTTCTAGGACCAATAGATTTCCAAGGAAAAGAACCATATGAAATGCAAATGTTTGGAGAAAATATAGGAGATAAGATAGGACAAGAAGTAAAAACATTAATAGACACAGCATACAATGATGCTTTAAGCTTACTAAAAGAGCACAGGGACAAATTAGATGCAATTGCAACAGTATTACTTAAAAAAGAAAAAATCAATGAGCAAGAATTTAATAGAATATTTGAGTAATTATTGAAATTGATATATTACGAATGGTTATGAAATTGAAGATTAAGAATATAAAAGTATAGGTAATTAGTCTGCCTATACTTTTAATGTACAAAAATTTTCTAAAATAAAAGTGCAAGAGGCGATTTTAGAGGGGTTCCACCATGGGAGCCCTCTGCCTCCTGCTTTGAGTTAAATATACTTTAACATATATTATTTAACTTGTCAAACTAGATTAACAGTAAAGTATATTCAAAATAATAATCCAATATACTTTTTTACTATTAAAAGTAGATTTAATAGCAAAACTATGATAATATATCAATAGGTGGTGATATATATGCAAATAAAAGAAGTAATGAGAAAAGGAATGATAAAACTAAAAACAAATGGAATACAAGAACCAAACTTAAAATCAAGACTCTTAATGCAATATATATTAAATAGACCTAGAGAATATTTACTAGTTCATGATGACAAACAATTAACATTAAGACAAGAAGTAAACTACTTTAAAGCAATAAAAAAATTGTTAGATGGAGTACCTTTGCAACATATAACACACAGACAAGAATTTATGAAATTAATGTTTTATGTGGATGAAAATGTCTTAATTCCAAGACCAGATACAGAAATTTTGGTTGAAGAAGTAATAAAAATTACCAAAAAAATAAATGCAAAAAAAATATTAGACTTATGTACAGGAAGTGGAGCAATTGCCATATCTCTTGCAAAATATATTGAAGGAAGCCAAATAACAGCAACTGATATTAGTAGAAAAGCATTATCAATTGCAAAACTAAATGCTGCAAATAATAATGTGGAAGATAAAATAACATTTGTAAGTTCTAATCTATTTCAAAATATACCAGAAGAAAAATATGATATAATTGTTTCAAATCCACCATATATAAAAAGAAAAGTTATAGAAAAACTAGATAAAGAAGTAAAAAAAGAGCCAATCATTGCATTAGATGGAGGAAATGATGGTTTAGAATTTTATAAAAAAATTGTTGATAATGCATATGAATATTTAAAATATAAAGGATATTTGTGTTTAGAAATTGGATATGATCAAAAAGATGAAGTAACTAAATTAATAGAAAATGAAGGAAAATATATTGATACATATAGTAAAAAAGATTTATATGATAATGATAGAATTATTATTACAAAATTAGGAATGTTAACTAATTAATAAAGGAGATAAAATAAAATGTCTTTTTCGTCTAATATAAAGCAAGAATTAAATAAAAATAGTAATTTATCAAATAAAAAAATAGTAAAACAAGAATTAGTTGGATATTTAATATCTGGAAATATTAATATAGTAAAAAATAAAGAAATAAGATTTTCAACAGAAAGTGACTATAATATAAATCGCTTTTCAAGATTATTAACTAATCTAGATATAGATCATTCAATAGATATAGTTGGAAAGAATTTTGTTATTTCATTAAAAATAAAAGATATTGATTTTGTGAATTTAGAAGAAGATAATATATTAATTAATGAAATACCAGATAACGAGGAAGAAAAAAAGGCAATAATTAGAGGGATTTTCATGGGTTCAGGTTCTATAAATAACCCAGAAAAAGAATATCATTTAGAAATGGAAATTACAAATAAAGAAAATATGAATATAGTTTTAAAATTACTTTTAGAATTTGAAATTAAGGCAAAAAATATGGAAACGAAAAACAAATACTATATTTATCTTAAAGATGGTGAGGAAATATCAAAATTTCTAGCTTTAATTGGTGCATCAAAAGCAGTAATGAAATTTGAAGATATTAGAATTCAAAAAGAAATGAGAGGAAAGGTAAATAGATTAGTTAATTGTGAAACTGCAAATTTAAATAAAACAATTAATGCAGCAGTAGAGCAAATAGCAGCAATTAGAAAGTTACAAGAAACAGGAAAATTTAAAAAATTAGATGAAAACTTAAAGGAAATAGCATTACTTAGATTAGAAAATCCTAATATGTCATTAATTGAATTAGGAAAACAACTAAAAGAGCCAATAGGAAAATCAGGAGTAAATTATAGATTAAAAAAGATAATGGAGATAGCAAATGGAGAATAAAAACGAATTAGGAATATATATTCACATTCCTTTTTGCAAACAGAAATGTTATTACTGTGATTTTGTTTCTTTTGTAAATAAAGAAAAATTCATAAAAAAATATGTACAAACATTAAAAAAAGAAATAGAAAGTTATGATTTTAGTAAATATAATGTTACAACAATATATATTGGAGGAGGTACACCTTCAGTTATTCCAAGTGAAGAAATAGGAAGTATTTTGGATAAAGTAAGAGAAAAAATTAAAAATAATAAAACAAATTGGAATGATATTGAAATTACAATAGAAGTAAATCCAGGAGCAGTAGACAAAGAAAAATTAGAAGGATATATAAAATCAGGAATAAATAGATTAAGTATAGGTCTTCAAAGTACAAATAATGAGTTGTTAAAAGAAATTGGTAGAATACATACATTTGAACAATTTTTAAGTACATATAATTTGGTAAGAGAAGTTGGTTTTGAAAATATAAATATAGATTTAATGATAGGACTTCCAAATCAAAGAATAGATGATGTGAAACATTCATTAAATGAAGTTATAAAATTGAATCCAACACATATAAGTGTATATTCTTTAATAGTAGAAGAAGGAACTAGAATAGAAGAATTGATAAATAGTAATAAATTAAAATTACCAGATGAAGAATTAGAAAGACAGATGTATTGGTATGTGAAAAATACTTTAGAATTAAATGGATATACACATTATGAAATATCAAATTTTGCTAAAGAAAATAAAGAATCAAAACATAATTTGAATTGTTGGGAACAAAAAGAATATATTGGTTTTGGTTGTGCAGCATATTCATATTTGGATGGTATAAGATATGGAAATACTAGTGATATAGAAAAATATATTGATGTACAAGATTTTACAAATAAAGAAGAACTAGAAAAAAATAAAATTAGAATTATTGATGAAATACAAAGTTTAGAAGACAAAGAAAAAGAATATATGTTATTAGGACTAAGAAAGACTGAAGGTGTATCAATACAAAAATTTAAAGAAAAATATATACAAAATCCAATATTCCTATTTAGAGAACAATTAGAAAAATTAGTTAATGAAAATCTTCTTGTAATTGATGGAGATTATATTAGACTAACTAATAAAGGACTAGATTTTGCAAATATTGTATGGGAAGAATTTATATAAAATGAAAAAATGTTCGTAAAAAGTATTGACAATTTTTAAAATTGAATATACAATAATTACGAACATTTTTTTGATTGGAGGAAACAATATGATTACTACATTACATATAAAAAATATAGGAATAATAGAAGATTTAAGTATTGATTTTCAGCAAGGATTAAATGTATTAACAGGAGAAACAGGAGCAGGTAAAACATTAATAATAGATTCTTTGCAAATGGTATCAGGTGGAAGATTTTCAAAAGAGATGATTAGAAAAGGAGAAAAATTTTCATTTGTAGAATTATGCCTATATGAACCAGAAAATGAAAATGCAATTGAAGGTAATATTATTGTTTCAAGAGAAATTTATTCAAATGGAAGAAATATGTGTAAAATCAATGGAAGAATGGTAACAGTGACAGAACTTAAAAACTTTATGAAACAATTTATAGAAATACATGGACAAAATGAAAACCAAGATTTGTTAGACAACAAATTACATTTAAATTATTTAGATGGATTTATAGGAAGCAAAATTAGTGATAAAAAAGTAGAGTATAAAGAATTTTATCAAAAGTATTGTGATGTTAAACAAGAATTATCAAATAATTTTGGTGATGAAAAAGAAAGACAAAGAAAATTAGATTTGTTACAATATCAAGTAAAAGAAATAGAAGAAGCAAATTTAAAACTTGGAGAGGAAGAAGAATTAGAAGAAAAAAGAAAGTTAATATCTAATTCTTCAAAAATAGTAGAAAATTTAAAACAAGCAGACCAATTAATTGCAGAAAATGGGATTGATAGTATTAGTATGGCAATTAGGGCATTAGAAAAAATAGAGATGATAGATAATAAATATGAAAAAATATCAACAGATTTAAAGAGTATTTATTATGAATTACAAGAATTATCAAGAGATGTAAATGAATATAAAAATGATGTATATTTTGATGAGGAAGAAAGAAATTATGTAGAAGAAAGATTAAATCTAATATATTCATTAAAAAGAAAATATGGAAATACAATTGAAGAAATTTTGAAATACTGTGATGAGATTAAAGAAGAAATAGAGCGTATAGAAAATTTAGAAGAATATAATAATAAATTGAGAAAAGAACAAAGAAAAGTATTAGATAGTATGGATAAATTGGCAATTGAGATGAATAATATTAGAAAACAAAATGCAGTAGTTTTGAGTGAAAGTATAAATAAGGAACTAGAAGATTTAGAAATGAAAAATGCAAAAGTAAATGTTAAAGTAGAATATTTAGAAAATGAATATTTTAAAACAGGTAAAAATATTGTTAAATTCTACATCATAACAAATAAAGGAGAGGATGAAAAAGAATTATCTAAAATTGCATCAGGTGGAGAAATGTCAAGAATAATGCTTGGAATTAAAAAAGTATTAGCAGATACAGATAATGTACCAGTTATTATATTTGATGAGATTGATACTGGAATAAGTGGAAAAGCAGCAAATGCAGTTGCTAAAAAATTAAAAGTAATATCAAATAAACATCAAGTAATGTGTATATCTCATTTACCAAATATTGCAGCAATGGCAGATTATAATTATTTTATAAGTAAAGAAACAACAGTAGATAGGACAAAGACAAAAATTAAATTATTAGAGGAAAATGAAGTTATTGAAGAAATTGCTCGTATTTCTTCTGGAGAGATTAATGAAATAAGTATGAAATATGCAATTGAATTAAGAAATAAAAAGGCTTCATAAAATATATTAAAAAGTATTCTATTTTTTATTTGTAACTCTTTGAATTATATTAAAATGATGTTATATTATATTTCACAAATTTCTCGGCTCAATACGAAAATTAAGAATTTATTCAATATAATATAACATCATTATATATAGTGCTAAATAATAAATGATAATATTTTTGTATATAGTAGGAAATTTATGGATAGAATAGTTATAGTGTATTGAATATTTAAGAAAGTGAGGTCGAGTTTATGAAGGATTTTTTAGCAATTGAAGATGTAAAGGCTTTGGAGATATTAGATTCAAGAGGAAATCCAACAGTGCAAGTAAAAGTTGTAACAGAAGGAGGATTTGTTGGAATTGCATCAGTACCATCAGGGGCATCAACAGGTAGCTTTGAGGCAGTTGCATTACGAGATGGAGATTAAAATAGATATAA
>CALXXH010000076.1 GCA_944392635.1 uncultured Clostridia bacterium
ACAGGAGTTATTGAATTACCTGCTGGAACAGAAATGGTTATGCCAGGAGATAACGTATCAATGACAATCGAATTAATCACACCTATCGCTATTGAAAAAGGATTAAGATTTGCTATCCGTGAAGGTGGTAGAACAGTTGGTTCAGGAGTTGTTGCTGATATATTAGCATAATTAAAAAATAATTATATGAAGAGTTAGAAATTAATGTTTGATTTCTAGCTCTTTTTTTGATTTTTTTAATAATTATGTATAAATATTAATGAAATTACTTGTATTTTTATAAAAATAATAATAAAATATATATGTTATAAATAAAATGAAATAAGACAAAATTAGGAGGAATACAATGAAAATAGTACTAGATGCAATGGGAGGAGATAACGCACCAGATGCAAATATAAAAGGAGCAGTAAATGCAATAAATAAAATAAAAGCAGAAGTGATTTTAGTAGGAAAGGAAGATATAATTAGAAGTAAAATTAAAGAATTTTATGGAAAAGAAGTGGAAGAAATTTCAGATAGATTAAAGATAAAAAATGCTACGGAAACAATAGAGATGGAGGATACACCAACAATTGCAATTAAACACAAAAAAGATTCATCAATGGTAGTTGGTTTTAGAATGCTTAAAGAAGATGAAGGAGATGTATTTATATCAGCTGGAAATTCAGGAGCATTATTAACAGGAGCAACATTAATTGTAGGAAGAATAAAAGGAATTGATAGACCAGCATTAGCAGGAATCCTGCCAGCATATAAAAGCCAATTATTATTAATTGATGCAGGTTCAAATACAAATTGTAAACCAATAAATTTATTACAATTTGCACAAATGTCTAGTATATACTTAAAAAATACATATGGAATAGAAAGACCTGCAATTGGATTATTAAATATAGGAACAGAAGAAACTAAAGGAAATGATTTAGTACGTGAAAGTTATAATTTATTAAAAGAAAAGGCTGAAGAACTAGATATAAATTTTGTTGGAAATGTAGAAGGAAGAGATGCTTTTTCAGGAAAAATAGATGCAATAGTAACAGATGGATTTACTGGAAATGTATTTTTAAAAACAACAGAGGGACTAGGAAAGTTTGTTAAAAGAACATTAACAGAAAGCTTAACAAAAGGGTTTCTAACTAAATTAGCGGCAATACCAGCTTTACCTGCAATAAAAAGATTTTCAAAAACAATGGATTATAAGTCATATGGTGGAGCCTTATTTTTAGGAGTAAAAAAACCAGTGGTAAAAGCTCATGGTAGTAGTGATGCTTTATTATTTGAATATACTTTAATTCAAGCAGAAAAATTTGTAGAAAATAAAGCAGTAGAAAAAATGACAGAAGAGTTTAATAAACAAAATGAGAGTTTAAAACAAGGAGAAAAGCAAACTAAAAGCTAGAAAATGAGCTGTTTTATTGACTTGGTAGTATAAAATAAAATATTTTTTATAATTTACTTGACAAATGTAAAAACATATATTATAAATGAAATATGAATTGACTAGCATAAACTTGAGAGGAGGTGAACTCGGGGTATGAGTTCAGAAGAAATCTTAGAAAAAGTAAAAGGAATTATTGTCGAACAATTAGGAGTTGCAGATACAGCAGTAACAATGGAAGCATCTTTTATTGATGACTTAGGAGCTGATTCATTAGATATTGTTGAATTAGTAATGGCACTAGAAGAAGAATTTGATATAGAAATTCCTGATAGTGATGCAGAAAAAGTTGTTACAGTAGGTGATGTAGTTGATTACATCAAAGAAAATGTAAAATAATTTAGAATTAAAAATAAAAAGTCTAAATAATTAATATTTGGACTTTTATTTTTAAGTTATAGGAAACTGCATTTCCTATAACTTAAAAAACAAAGATGCACAGAAAAATTGCTATGCAATTTTTCGCGACAACAAATCTTATACGCTTCTTGCTAGACCTTAAATTAATATAAAACATTTTCTAATATATCAGTGTAATTAGTGAAAAAATAGTTTAAATAATAAAAGATGTCTTTTCTATTAATATCTGTTGAAGAAGTTATATTTAATGTAGCAAGATTTTTACCTTCTAAATCTATACTTAGAGTTCCTAATATGGTATTAGAAGAAATAGGAGCTTCTAAATTTGTATTAATAGAGATATTAGTAGATATGTTGTTGTAGGAATCTTTATTAATAGATATTATTGGATTTTCAAGTGTTTCAAGGGTAAGTTTAGGGGATTTGCAAGAAGCTTTATTTATAGACAGATTTTCTAAATTATTTGTTATCCAAGTTTCAAAATACATTGTTGCAATTTCATTTGCATTAATATATGTAAAATTATTAAATGCATATTCAATTAGTCTAATACTATCTTTAGTTCTAAAATTTTTAGTATCAGCTCCTAATACAACACAAATAATATCCATATCTCCTCTTTTACAACTAGTTACAAGACATCTATTAGCACCATTAGTAAAACCGGTCTTTACTCCATATACACCATTTAAATTACCCAAAAGCTCATTAGTATTTGATAAATTTTTAGGGTATCCATTTATTGTTACAGTATAGTTTTTTGTTCCTACAATTTTAGAAAAAGTTTCATTTTTTAGTGCATAATCAGCAAGTTTTGCTAATTCATAGGCTGTAGTATAGTGACCGTCAGAATCTAGACCATGTGGAGATTCATAATGTGTATTTGTTAAACCTAATTCATTTGCTTTATTATTCATCAAATCTGCAAAACCTTGAATATCTCCTCCAACATGTTCAGCTAAAGCTACAGCAGCATCATTACCAGAAACAAGCATAAGACCATATAAAAGGTCTTTTATTGTAATTTTATCACCACTTTTTAAACCAAGCCTAGATCCACCTGTAGAAGCAGCTTTTTTTGAAACTTCTACTGTATCACTTAAATTACAATTTTCGATTACTATAGTTGCAGTCATAATTTTTGTAGTAGATGCCATTTTTACTTGTTTTTGTTCATTTTTTCCATATAATATCATTTTTGAATTTCTATCAAATACTATACAGGCACGAGAATTTATGGAAGATGCTTCAATAATAGAAGAATTATTTGAATTTGTTTCTAATATTTCTGTACTTACATCAATAGTTTGTTCATTTTCAATATAGTCATCTGCATAGCTTGAAAAAAATAAGTAATTTATAAAGATAAATAATATTAAATTAATTAATATTTTTGATAAAAAATTTTTCATAACAAAATACCTCTTTATATTATATAAAGAAGATATGAAAATATGATATATATAATTATTACTGCATGAAAAATACAATACATTTTTAAAAAATACTAACAATAACTAGGCAAATAGGTGATAGAGAAAATAATTTACGTAAAGTCTTGCTTTTTGCACGAAAATGTAATATAATTGTAATGTGAATGTATATTTTTTATAATTAGTTAAAAAATGAGTATCCCTAAGGCTTTTTAAAGTATAGCAGTTTCTAGGAAAAAATTACTAAAAAAATATATTGACTAATTGACAAAAAAGTGCAAAAATATACAATAGAGTAATATATAAATTATAGAAGGAGAGAAAAATGATGAAGTTAAGAAAAGGATTGATATTACCATTATTGATTGCAATTTCAATGTTAGGTCTTTTATTTGGCTCAACTATGTCATTTGCACAAGATGCTACAACTCCATTGTATCTAGGAATTACAGAATTAGACTTAGAAAGTCAAATTGGATATGCAATAGGAGAGCCTAATACAGGAGGGTTAACAACTACAGCAGCTAAAATATGGAATATTGTAAAATATTCTACAGAAACTTCTAATGACCCTACAGAGGCTGATATATATTGTGTGAAGGCAGGAGTAGGATTTACGAATACAGGTGATAGAGCTGTATATGATGTGCTTTTTGATATGAAAAATGCAGAAGATAAGCAAGATATGGCAGTACAAAATGATACATTAAGAGGCTTAGTTGAAGGAACTATTCAATTAGATGATGGAACTACAATTAGTCAGTATAGTGCAATATTGGCAATATTAGATATGTTCTATTATGAAGAAAGTTCAACACAGGCAGAAAAACAAGCTTTATTATCAGATGCAATACAAGGTACAGTTGCTTTGACTGATGATGATATAGTAGCAGTTCAACAAGCAGCATTATGGTATTTTACTAATTATGGAGAAGAAGATAATAAATATGATAAAACAGATGATGAAGATTGGCTTAATTACACTACTGATGGTATGAAATATGAACCTTTATCAGATTATGGAATAGGCACAGGTGAAGGAAGATTAAGACAAACACAAGCAGAAACATTATATAAATACTTTATTAATAAAGCTAAAGAAAGAGCTCCTATGTATGATAATCTTACAGAACAGACAAATCCACCAGCACAAGTAAATACTAGTAAATTAGATTATGAAACAAGTGGAGATAGATATATAATAGGACCAATCAATATAACAGAGACTCCAAACAACACAATTTCATATACAATAGATTTTGTAGTTAATTCAGGAAGTAGTGCAATATCTAGTTATGAATTGTTAGATGAAAATAAAGAAGCAGTAGATGAAGGAACAACAGTTAAAGATTTAATAGGAAAAGACTTCTATATTTCAGTTCCTAATACAGAAGAAATAGGAGATATTAGTGTAAATATTAATATAAATTATTCTAATACAAAATTAACATTATGGGCATCAAACACAAATGATCAAGAACAACCAGTTGTAATCCCTGAAAAAGAAAATGTGTCAATACCAACTAAATTAACAATACAAGAAAAAAATCCTTTTGACTTAGCTTTAAGAAAATATATAACAGCAATAAATGATGTAGAATTAACAGGACAAAATGTAAGAGTTCCAGAGATTGATGAATCTACACTAGGATCAGGAACAACAGCTACATATAATCATAAAAAAGATCCTGTAGTTATAGAAACAGGAGATATTGTAACATATAATATTACAATATATAATGAGGGAGAAAAAGATGGTAGAGCAACTGTAATAGTTGATCAATTACCAGAAGGACTAAAATTTAGTGAAGTAGTTAGTGGAAACTTTGAATTAGGAAGTTATGATGAAGAAACAAATAGATTGACTTTAAATAGAAAAGCAGGTAATACCGATAATTTATCAGCATATACACAAGGAAATTTAGATAGTGAAACAATACAAATTAAATGTACAGTAACAGCAACACCAGATACTAAAGAATCAAAAGTATTAACAAATGTTGCATGGATTGCCGAAGAATATGATGCAGTAGATAATGTAACAATAACAAATCAAGAAGGGGCAGATAGAGATTCTGAGCCATCAACAACTCCAGATGTAAATAAAGACAACATGGAAAACTATACAGGAAATGGAAATAAAACAGATTTAACAGACCCTGACTACTATTATAAGGGACAACAAGATGATGATGACTTTGAAAAATTAGTACTATTACCAGAAACATTTGACTTGAAATTAATTAAAAGAATAGTTGCAGTAAATGATCAAAATGTACCAGAAAGAATTGAAAGTATAGATGTAAGTGATTTAAATAGAACTGATGAAAATGGAAACATTATTGCAACAACAGCTGACTATAACTTAAATAAAGATCCAGTTGGAGTTAAAAAAGGAGATATAGTTACATATACACTTAGAGTATATAATGAAGGAACAATTGATGGTTATGCACAAGAAATAACTGAAGATGTTCCAGAAGGTTTAGAATTCATATGGTCAGAAAAAACTGGAGATGAATTACAAGCAGACGAAACATTAACAGAAGCAGAAAAAGAAGCAATTGAATTTAACCAAAACTATTTATGGGGAAATTTTGTATACGATGAGACAGGAGAAAAAATAGTTCAAATTTCAACAGATTACTTATCAAAAGAAAATGAAGGAACACCAGGAAGTAACCTAATTGAAGGTTTTGGAAAAAATGATGGAACAAAAACTGAAGATGATTTATCATATAAAGAAGTATCAGTTAAATTTAGAGTTGTAGCAGATAATATTGCAGGAACTGTAATTAGAAATGAAGCTGCAATAACAGAAGATTGCGATGAAGAAGGAAATCCAGTTGATGATAGAGATTCTAATACAGAAGATTGGAAAGAACATCCAGATCATGAAGATGATGAAGACCACGACTATGTTGTATTACAATCATTTGACTTAGCATTAAGAAAATTCATAATAGCAGTAAGTCAAGATGAAACAATTGATGAAGATGAATATTTAAGAAATGAAGATGGTTCATATACAAGAGCACCAGTTGTTGATACATCAAAATTAAATACAGAAGATGAAGAAGGAAACTTAATTACAACAGCAACATATAACCATACAAAAGAGCCAGTATTAGTACAACAAAATGATATAGTAATATATATGTTAAGAGTATACAATGAAGGTGACATTGATGGTTATGCTTCTGAAATAAAAGATCACTTACCACCATACTTAGAATATGTAGATAGTGAATTTAATAGACAATATGGATGGGAAGTAAGTGAAGATGGAAGAACATTAACAACAAGATATTTAGAAGATGAAATAATAAATAAGACACAAACAAATGAAGAAGGACAAATAGTATTATCATACAAAGAAGTACCAGTAATGTGCAAAGTAGTAGATGCACCAACAAATGAAAATATAACAAACATAGCAGATATTACTGAATACTTAGATGACAACAAAGAAGAAACAACAGATAGAGATTCACAAAGTGATAATGTAAATCTTCCAAGTGATGAAGAATTACCAGGATATAA
>CALXXH010000077.1 GCA_944392635.1 uncultured Clostridia bacterium
TATTCTA
This sequence comes from uncultured Clostridia bacterium, assembly GCA_944392635.1. Taxonomy (GTDB): domain Bacteria; phylum Bacillota; class Clostridia; order TANB77; family CAG-508; genus CAG-269. Next base: position 8 of record CALXXH010000077.1, read on the forward strand.
CTATTTCTTTTGCTTTTCTTAAATAACTATCTTTTGTGTAATGCGAAAATCCTCGCATGTCCATGTCCTCTTGCAATTTTTCAATTAATTTTTTGTTTGTCATATCAAAAAACCTCCTTTAAAATATATTTTTTGTGATAATTTACATAATATATTTAAAAAGAGATTGCCATTATTTTCAAGTGTTTCTGCACTTTTATCTATTTATTCATTATTTTTATATTCTATATCTTCTAAGGATTCTTGTTAGAGGATACTTATTTTTTACTCTTATTTTGTATTTGGATGCTAGTGATTTTTATTATGACCATGCGCTAGCATTTAGTACGATTGTGATTACTAATGCGATTAATGTAATACCTTTTTCATTTTTCGTTGGTTTTAGTAGTTCTTTTTTTCTCATTTGTTTCCTCCTTTTACTATGTATAAAATTATTTGTTAAATTATTGGTTTTTAATTATTGATTTATAATGTTAATTATTTTAACAATATAATTTTACCCTGTTTTTTGTTTTTTATACTTTTGTTATTCCATATCATTTTATATGTTTAAACCTAGTATGTCAAGACCTAGTTGTCATAAAAATCTTAAAATGTTAATATTTTATAGAGGTGACATTATGGAAGATTGGGGTCATGTTGATTTAAAATTAGATGAATTTATGAAAAAAAATAATATAAGTCGTTCTAGTTTATCAAGAAATGCTCAAATTCATTATAATCAATTATTAAAATATTGTAGAAATGATATGCAAAAAGTTGATTTAAATATTTTGTCTAGAATTTGTAAAACTATTAATTGTGAAATTGGAGAAATTATTGAATATACTCCTCCAGATGACAATTAATAGTTTTATTGTACTTTTAACTTATTTGTGTTTAGTTACTTATATGTTGTATCGTTTTGCTTTTATTCTCAACATTTAAAATGATTATGCTTATTTCTTATTTTTAAGTTGTAATTTTACTTTTTATTCTTGATTTTGGATACATTGTTCCTATTATATACCTATATTTATAAAGCTTTGCTTTATATTTTGTCAATTTGAGAAAAAATTTTTTGTATTTCTTTTATTTTCATTAATATTTCAATGTGTTTGATGTTTTCTTAGTCTATTTACTGTATAGCTTTTAGTGTTTTTGTTGTGCAACTTTTTGTGATTTCATTGTGCAAGTTTCAGTAGTTTTGTTGTGCAATTTTTATATTATACTTTTTTGTTAATATTTTATATATTTGCAATATTCCTAGATATCCAAAAATAGGATAAAGCATATTTACAAGATTTGAAAATCCAATTTTTGAAACTATAACAGAAGTTATACACATTATTATAGCAATCTGTGTATAACTTTTTTTGTTTTTGCTTGTATTTTGTAAAAAACTTACTCCAAGAGATATTGTTGTTGTAAATATTGAACCTAATATTATAAATCCATATACATATTCTAATATTTTCAACATATTTGATACTACATAAACTACTGGCATTTCTAATTTTTCTATGTTCACATCTACTTTTGTTAATAATAGAAATATTAGAACAGACATTATTAGTATAATAAGTGCACTTATCATTCCTATTATTGTTGCTTGTTTTTTATTTTTTATATATTTATTTAATGTAATTAATACTGGTATTAGTAAAATGCTGTTATAGCTTGCATAAAGTATTGCTTCTAATATAAATTCTGGGCTATTATTTGGTATTAGATAGTTTTTTATTTGTAATAATGGTAACTCATTTAAATTCATTAATCCTATTATTATTACTGAAATTATTAAAATTGGTACTATTATTTCATTTGCTTTTACTACTCCTTTTACATTTGTGTTTAAAATCACATATGTTATTAGTGACAGGATGCTACTTCCAATTAATTGGTTTAGTCCAAATTGTTGCATGAAATATGTACCAAATCCTGCTATCATAATGAAGAATGTTACTAGTATAAATGTGTTTACTACTATGTTTATAAATTGTGTTAGTTTTTTATTTTTGTGTTGTTTTATTTTTATGTTGTACTTTTTATTTATTATTATATCTAAAAATTCTTTATAGTTTTGTATATTATTTTCTTTTATAATTTTTAATGTTTTTGATATTATTATTCCTAATATTAAACTAGATATTGTTATTCCTAATAGTCCATTTATTCCATATTTGAAGAAGAAAATATATATTTCTTGACCTGATGCAAAACCTGCGCCAATAAATGTTCCTATAATTACAAAAACTACTTTTGCTATATCTTTCATTAGGATCTCCTTTTAATTTTTAATTGTCAGTTTTTATATTCTACTGAAAAGAAATTTATAATATATTTCATAATTTTCTTTTTAATTAAGTATAAGCCACAAAAATTTTTTATGAATAATAAATATTTTTTTATATTTTATGACTTTTATTGATATTTTATTCTTAGTGTATAATTCAATTTTATTAGATTTATATAAAAATTCATTATATAAAATTATATGCAATTACATGTGTGGATGAAGTAATGTTAGCCATGTAATAAATATATTTTATATAATGAATTTTTTTGTTTTGTTTATTTCTTTCTTCTTCTAACTTGCCATACTATTATTCCTGCTATTATTATTAGTGCTGGAACTACAAATATTATTGCTCTTATTATTGTGTCTTGTTGTTCTGTTGCTGTATATGTTACTGTTCCTGTGTCTTTTCTTGCTGTTATGTCTTCTTCTCTATCTACTAGATATGCAATTGAGTTTAATACTAAATCTTTGTTATATGCTAGTTGAATTGCTCCATATTGTGAGTTTTGGCTTAATTGGTAATCTGATGCAAAGTAGTTTTCTCCATATATAACTAGTTTTGAAGTTATTCCTTCTGTTCCTGCTTCTTCGTCTGCTTCTTGTATTGTTTTTACCATTTCTGCTCCAACTACAAATGTTCCTTTTTCTTCTCCTTCTGCTGCTGCATTTTGTTGGTTATTGAAGTTTGTTCTAAAATATGAACCTTCACTTGCAAGTAATAGGTCATTTTCTTCTACATTTAGTTCATCTAGTCTATCTGTATCTACATTAATTTTTGTTGCATTTACAAATATAACTCCTGTTGTGTTATATAAGTCTTCTGTTATTGTAGAATATTGCATTTCTGGTATTATTAAGTCTGGTGATTCTGAAACCATTTTGCTTGTATCTGTTTCTCTAATTATTCCTACTTCAAATGGTTTTATTCCGTATGTTTCTAATATTTTATTTACATTTGGAAAGTCTTGTTCTTCAGCTATTGCTGCATTTAGCCATAATATGTTTCCACCTTTATTTATATAGTCTAGAATTGAATTTGTAGCAACATCATCAAAGTCTTTGCTTGGTGTTGTAATTATTAATGTATCACAATCATCTGGAACTTTTCCTGTTGATAAAATATCTAAACTTTTCGTTTCATTTACTTCATTTCCTAAGTATACATTTAACATATACATACCTTGTTCTAGCGAGAAGTCACTATATCCTTCTAGGAAGTATACTGTTGGTACCTCGTCTGCTGTTACTGATAATATACTGCTAGTTAGTTTTTCTTCTGCTATACTTATTGTTTCATATGTAGATGTATCATATGTTACTAAGTCACTTGATGTTAATACTTTTGATTTTTCTCCACATTCAACTATTATTCCTTGTGTTTCACTTTCTATTCCATATTTTTGTGTTAAATCTGGTCTGTCGTTTACATCTTCTACTGCTTCTACATTTATTTTTTCATTTGCTTTTCCATATTGTTTTGCTAAATCTACTGTTGAATCGTCATCTGTGTATCCTATAAAATATATGTTTACATCTTTATCTATATCTTTTACTCTATCTTTACTTTCATCTGTTAATGTATATAGCTGTTCTTCAGTAAAATCTAATGGTGTTAAATCTAAGCTTTGCATTCCTAAGTTTATTGCTATAAATATTGCTATTATTATTAATACTAATATTGTTGTTTTTGTTCCATTAATTAACCATTTCTTTTTTATTGCTTGTATAAATTTGTTAGGCATTTTTTCTTTTCTCTCTTTCAAACTTTTTCCCTCCCTATCTTACACTTTTTCTTCTTTGCATGAATATTACTGTTAGCAATAAGCATGCAATTGTAAATGTAATAAATGTTACTGTATCTGCAATATCAATTTGTCCTGATGGAAATTTTGAGAACATATTGATAAGTGAGAAGTTTGTAAATATATCACTAAATGATGGTAAAAACCATGTTAGTATGAAAAATCCTATTGTTATTACTCCTGCAATTATTTGGTTTTCTGTTATGCTTGATGCAAGTATTCCAAATGATATATAACTCATTGCTAGTAATAAAAATCCTAGCAATGTTACTAATGCTGTTGTTAGATGTGGTGTTCCAAAGAAACTTAAAATAGCAAAATATAGGAATGTACAAAGTTCTGTTATTACTACTATTAATGTTGCTGCTATGAATTTTGCTATAACAACTTTTGTAATGCTAAGTGGTGATGTTAATAATAATTGTTCTGTTCCTGTTTTTCTTTCTTCTGCAAATGTTCTCATTGTTAATATCGGTACTATAAATGTTAGTATTGTTGCTCCTGAATAGAATATATATTCAAAGTTTGTACTTTGATATGTAAATACATCTGTATAGAAAAATATACTAAACATTATTAAAAATAATCCTATAAATACATAACCTACTGGAGAGTAGAAATATGATTTTACTTCTTTTTTAATTACTGCCCACATTATTTATTTTCCCCTCCTTCTATTAATTTCATGAATGCATCTTCAAGTGTTGTATCTGCTTTTTTCATTTCAAATATTGTTATATTTTCTTTTGCAAATTCATTAAATATTGTTTTTCTCAAATCTACATCTTTTTTAGCTTCTATCATGTATTGTTTTGTTCCGTCTTCGTTTTCTTCTATTAATTTTACATTTTCTATGTCTTTTATTTTATTTTTTATATCTTTCATTTTGTTATCATTATCTTCTACTGTAACATATATACAATTTTCACTTGTTACTCTATTTTCTAGATGTTCTGGCGTATCTATTGCAACAATTTTTCCTTTATTTATGATTATTACTTTGTTGCAAATTTGACTTACTTCTGATAAAATGTGTGAACTTAAGATAACTGTATGTGTTTTTCCTAATTCTTTTATTAAATTTCTAATTTCTGTTATTTGTTTTGGATCAAGACCTACTGTTGGTTCATCTAGAATTAATATTTTAGGTTCACCAACTAATGCTCCTGCCATACTTACTCTTTGTTTATATCCTCTTGATAAATTTCTTATCAATTTTTTCTCAACATCTTTTAATCCTGTTTGCTCAATTATTTTTTCAACTTTCTCTTTTCTTTCCTTTTTGTCTACTTTTTTGATTTCTGCCATGTATCTAACAAATTCTTTTACAGTTAAATCTGTGTATAATGGCACTCCTTCTGGCATATATCCAATTTCTCTTTTTGCTTTTTTAGGTTTTTTTAGCATATCATATCCATCAACTATAATTGTTCCTGAAGTTTGTTCAATATATCCTGTTAGCATGTTCATAGTTGTACTTTTTCCGGCTCCATTTGGACCTAATAAACCAATAATTTCGCCTTCTTTTATGGTAAAACTAATATTGTCTACTGCTACTACTTTACCATATTTTTTTGTAACATTTTTTACTTCTATCACAAAAAATTCCTCCTTTTTTTCATACTGATTCTTCCGTAATTCGTATTTCCCTAACATATTATCATTTTATTTTTTTAATGTAAAGCAATTCACAAAAAATTTACATTAGTGATTATGGACGTCTTTTTTTGCTATTATAAGATAAACTTTAATTTTTTAATTGTAATAATTGTATATTCATTTGAATTATATTTAATAAGATTTAATATAATTTTAAAATATTTATTGGAGTTTACTATGGAATTACTATACCCTTTTTTTGTTGCTTTTTCTATGATTTTTTTTGCTGAACTTGGTGATAAAACTCAATTATTGGTTTTGTCTTTTTCTGCAAGGAATAAAGCTTACAAGATTCTTTTAGGTGTTGCATTAGGTACTTTTTTTAGTCATGGATTAGCTATTTTATTTGGTAGTAAGCTTGCTTCTTTTTCTCAGGATTCTTTTCAGTTTTATTTAAAGCTTTTTACTTATTTTTCTTTTATTCTTTTTGGAGTTATTGGATTTTTGCCTAAAAATGATAGTTCTAATTCTTCTAATAAATTATCCTTTTTAGATAAATTTAAGTTTTTACATTTAGGGGCTGTTGCTTTTATTACTATTTCTATTGTTGTTGGAGAATTAGGTGATAAGACTTTTTTGGCTTCTTTAGGTTTAGGCCTTGAGTATCCTATGCAAAAGTTCTCTTTAATTTGTGGTTCTATTTTTGGTATGGTTTTAAGTAATTTGCTTGCTATTTTTTGTGGTAAGTTTTTATCTCATTATTTGAAGCCTTTTGTAATTTCTATTTTATCTAATGTTATTTTTCTTGCTTTTGGGATTTTAGGACTTTGGGGATTGTTTTTTGTTTAATAATTGTCACTTTGTTTAGATTTAGGATTTTAGTTGCGATTTTACTTGGATTTGGCTAAATTTTTTTGTTTTTTTCTTGACAGGTGTGTTTTTTTGTGCTATTATATTTATTGTCATTTGATATGGGTCAGTAGCTCAGTTGGATAGAGCACGCGCCTTCTAAGATTGTGACTACATTCACAAGTACATTGATATAACTGGATTTTGAGAGTTAGTTCAAAAAACTCTAAC
>CALXXH010000078.1 GCA_944392635.1 uncultured Clostridia bacterium
GAGAAGCAACAGGAGCAGGAGCAATATTTGGAACAACAGGTGGAGTTATGGAAGCAGCCTTAAGGACAGCACAAGACACTTTGACAGGAAAAAGTTTGGATAAAATAGAATTTAAGCAAGTACGTGGTGGAAAAGGAATAAAAAAAGCAACAATAGAAATTGCAGGAAAGCCAATAAAAGTAGTTGCAGCAAGTGGACTTGAAAATGCAAGAATAATTTTAGATGAAATAAAATCTGGAAAAGCAGATTATCAATTTGTAGAAATCATGGCATGTCCTGGAGGATGTATTATGGGTGGAGGTCAACCTATAAAAAGCTCAAAAATACGTTCAGAAGTTGATATTAGAAAATTAAGAGCAGATAGCATATATTCAATTGATGAAAAAAGTACAATTAGAAAATCACATGAAAATCCAATATTAAAAAAGATATATGAAGAATATCTAGAAAAACCAGGAAGTTACAGAGCAGAAAAACTATTACATACAAATTATAAGAAAAGAGAAAAATATAATATAGAATAGATTAAAAAGATGTTATAATATATTTCACAAATTTTTCAGCTCAATACAAAAATTAAGAATTTCTAAAATAATTTTATGGCACCCTTTCACTTAGTCCTCACTTCGTTCGACGCGAACATTTTCCATAAAATTATTAAAGAAATTCTAAATTTTTTTCAATTACATTCAAAATTTATTCAATATATTATAACATCTTTTTAGTAAATAAAAAAAGCTTAATCTATAAATATTTATAGATTAGCTTTTCTAATAAAATAACTATCTATTGTTGTTATTATTGTTTTGTCTTTCATTATTGTTATTGTTTTGATTATTTTTGTTATTGTTATTTGATTTCTTTTCTTTATTTTTCTTTGACATGAAAAGCACCTCCAATTCAAGTTTCAAAATTAGTATCTCTCAAAAATAGAAAAATATACTTTAAAAAATTCAATACTAAAAATTTACAATTGTTTTTTTGATAATTTTGATATATAATGTGAAACAATAGAAATAGAATTTATTATACTAATTATATATTTATATATTTTTACGTAATCCCCATTCAAGAAAATGTAATTCACATACGTTCAAACATTTTCTAGAAAGGTCCCCACAATATACTTCAAAATATATAAATATATAATTAGTATAGTAATAGAAAGGAGAGAGTAATGGATTTTGAAAATGAAAAGTTAAAAGAATTTAATGAGTACATAAGATTTAGAAAAGTTGGAATAATAGGTTTAGGAGTAAGTAACTTGCCACTACTTGACTATATGTTTGAAAAAAAAGCTAGAGTAACAGTATTTGATGAAAGACAAAGAGAAGAATTAAATAAAGAGGCATTAGAAAAAATTAATAAATACGGATTTGAATTAATAATAGAAAAAGACTGTTTAAAATATTTAAAAAATTTTGACATTGTTTTTCGTTCTCCAAGTTGTCTTCCAACAAAGCCAGAATTAGTCGAAGAAGAAAATAGAGGAACAATTATAACAACAGAAATAGAAATGTTAATGAAAATGTGCCCATGTAAAATGATAGGAGTAACAGGAAGTGATGGAAAGACAACAACAACAAGTCTAATAAATAGTATTTTACAAAAAGCAGGGTATAAAACATTTTTAGGTGGAAATATAGGAACACCATTATTTACAAAACTTCCTGAAATAAAACCAGAAGATATAGTTGTTCTAGAATTAAGTAGTTTTCAATTAATGGGAATGGAAGTAAGCCCAGATATTGCAATTATTACTAATATAACACCAAATCATTTAAATATACACAAAGACTACAATGAATATATAGAAGCAAAGAAAAATATTTTCAAATATCAAAATGAAAATGGAATAACAGTATTAAATTATGATAATGAAATAACAAAAAATTGTGCAAAAGAAGTACCAGGTAAAGTAATATTCTTTAGTGGAAAAGAAAAATTAGAAAACGGATATATAGTAGATAATGGAATAATAAAACAATGTGAAGACAGAGTAAGAAAACATGTTTTAGATACAAAAGAAGTTGTGTTAAGAGGAGAACACAATTATGAAAATATAGCAACAGCAATTGCAGCAACTAATACATTAGTTGATATAGAAGATGCAATTGAAGCTGTGAAAGAATTTAAACCAGTAGAACATCGATTAGAATTAATAAGAGAAATTGATGGAGTAAAATGGTATAATGATTCTGTAAGTTCATCACCTACAAGAACAATAGCAGGATTACATTCATTTGATGAAGAGATAGTATTAATTGCTGGTGGATATGATAAAAACTTAGATTATACACCAATTGCAAAGCCAATAGTAGAAAAAATAAAAACATTAATACTATTAGGTCAAACATCTGGAAAAATATTTGATGCTGTAAAAAAAGAATTAGAAGTAGAAAATAAGAATCTAGACATTTATATGTGTGATTCATTAGAAGAAACAGTAAATTTAGCAAAAAAATATGCTAAAAATGGTCAAATAGTGCTATTTTCTCCTGCAAGTGCAAGTTTTGATATGTTTAAAAATTTTGCAGACAGGGGAGAAAAATTCAAAAAACTAGTAAAAGAACTATAATTAACATATTTCAAAAATATGCATATCATATACAAAAGACAAAGGAGGTTTTTTGTATATGTATAATCAAACTTATGAAGAATACATAAGAAGTATTTTAGGATACCCTAATTATTCTATGGAAAATAGTTATACATCAGCATATCAAAGTAATAGTAATTATAGTGCAAATAATATGAATTATAGTGAAATAGAAGATTGCTATCCTGAAATATATAAAATTGTATATCCAATGGTTGCACAAATTTGTAGAAATACAAATAGAGAAATAACAAGAGAAACAATTGATGAAATGACAGATGAAATATATTCTGCCATTGAAGAAACATCTACAGGAAATGACATTAATTTGCAAATAAACTTGCAAAATAGTGTGAAAACGGCTGAGAATAGAAATCAAAGTTTAAATGCTAATAATGTAAAAGAAAATGCTAGAATAAGCCAAGTTAAAAATGAAAGTTTAAGTGAAGAAAATCAAAACAGGGGAGAAGATAGACAAATAAGAAATAGAGGACTACGAGATTTAATTAGAATACTAATTATTAGAGAATTGTTAGGAAGACCAGGTCATCGTCCACCAAGACCACCTATGAGACCACCTTTCCCAGGAGGAGGACCAGGAAGACCACCACATGGGCCAAATAGACCACCAATGATGCCAAGAAATATTTATGATATATATGAAAATTAAATCTTGAATAATTATAATAAGTATATAATTAATAGAGAAAGATATTAAAATAAGATGATGTTTATTATAGGAGAGGAGTTACCTTTCCTTATTTTTTTGAAAAATTTAAATAATATTAAAAAAATTCTAGCATAGAAAATAAAAAAATGTTCAAAATAATAATGAGAAATTTTGAAAGGTGGTAATAAAATGAAAGTAAAAGATTGTATGTGTGACAATGTATGTTGTGTAAAACCTGAAACAAAAATACAAGAAGTTGCAAAATTAATGAATCAAAATCATATAGGTTGTGTTCCTGTATGTGATGAAAATAACTGTATTTGTGGTATAGTAACAGATAGAGATATAATACTAAGATGTGTTGCTTGTGATAAAGATGCAAATCAAACAAAGGCAAGTGATATAATGACATGTAATGTTACAACTTGTAAAAAAGAAGATGAAATGTCTAATGCACAAACAAAAATGGAACAAAAACAAATAAGAAGATTACCTGTATGTGATAATAATAATCAAGTAGTTGGAATTTTAACAATAGGAGATTTAGCACATTATGACCAAGAATTAGGAAAACAACAAGTATGTACAACACTAGAAAATATATGTAATTGTGAAGGAGAAATAAAAAACGGAAAATAGTTGTAATGGATGCAATGGGGACGGCTCCAAAATGCATAAAAAAGTGCAATAGGGACAGGCGATAGTGCAAAGTAACACGTCCCCATTGCACCCATTGCACTTTTTGCATAATTAATATTTTTCTACATATATTAAAATTAGGTGAACAAAATGATTGTTAATATGTCATATTGGACAAGGGTATTAAAAAATGTATTATATGTTATTTTAATATTGATAGGCTTATATGTAGCATTAAAACTATCTATTTTTTATATGCCTTTTTTAGTTGCATTTATAATATCATTAATGATAGAACCTGCAATTAAAAAAATAATGAAAAAAACAGGACTTACAAGAAGGACTAGTTCTATAATAATTTTTATATTAGTATCAATAATTATAATTGGGGGATTAGCTTGGTTATTAATAACTTTATTTGCTGAATCTTCTAATCTGTTGCAAAGTTTAAATGATTATTTTGATAAATTATATGAACAATTTCAAAATTTAATAAATTATTTTAATTTTGATAATATACATTTATCTAATGAAATTCTAAATGTAATACAAAATTCAACAGGAGATTTTTTGACAACTGCTTCTACATGGTTAAGAAATATATTGAATAATTTATTGGATTTTATAACAAGTATACCATCAATTGCAATATGTATTGGTATAACTGTGATTGCATTATACTTTATATGTGTAGATAAAATATATATACTAGATCAAATAGAACATCATTTGCCAAAATTATGGGTAAAAAAGATTTCTATTCATTTAAAAGAACTAATACAAACATTAGGAGGATATTTAAAAGCAGAGGCAACATTAATACTAGTTTCATTTATAATTTCTTTAATAGGATTATATTTTTTACAAATAGTTGGATTTAATATTCAATATCCATTACTTATGGCATTATTTATAGGATTTGTAGATGCCTTGCCAATACTTCGGTTCTGGAACGGTAATGATACCTTGGGCTATCATTTGTGCATTGAATGGAGATATTAATTTAGGAATAGCAATAATAGTTTTGTTAATTATAATGTCAATTGTAAGACAGGTTTTAGAACCAAAGTTAGTTAGTAAAAATATAGGGGTACATCCAATATTCACACTAATTGCAATGTATACAGGATTTAAAATAATAGGAGTAATAGGACTTTTAGTAGGACCAATAGTGTTGATAATAGTTAAGAATATATTTGCAAATTTAATTGACAAAGGGGTATTTAAAACAATTTTTGATAAAAGATAAAAGAAAGGCATGTGTAATTCACATGTCTTTCTTAAAACAATATTTCATTAACCTGTCCCTTTTGCACTTTCTTATGCATTTTGAGGCCGTCCCCATTGCACTATTCCCATTCAATTGTTGCAGGTGGTTTTGAAGTTATATCATAAACTACTCTGTTTACATGATTTACTTCATTTACAATTCTACTTGAAACTTTTTCTAAAACTTCATAAGGTATTTTACTCCAAACACCTGTCATAAAGTCAGTTGTTTCAACAGCACGAAGTGCTATTGTATAATCATAAGTTCTTTCATCTCCCATAACTCCAACTGATTTTAAATTAGTTAAAACTGCAAAATATTGATTAATATTTTTGTGTAATCCTGCATTTGCAATTTCTTCTCTAAATATAGCGTCTGCTTCTTTTAAAATATCTAATTTATCTTCAGTTATATCACCAATAATTCTAATTGCAAGTCCTGGACCAGGGAATGGTTGTCTATATACTAAATTCTCTGGAATTCCTAATTCTAATCCTGTTTTTCTAACTTCATCTTTAAATAAATCTCTTAAAGGTTCCACAATTTCTTTAAAGTCCACATAGTCAGGTAAACCTCCAACATTGTGATGACTTTTTATAACAGAACTTTTACCTAAACCACTTTCAATAACATCAGGATAAATAGTTCCTTGAACTAAGAAATCAACAGTTCCAATTTTTTTAGCTTCTTCTTCAAAAACTCTTATGAATTCCTCACCAATAATTTTTCTCTTTTTCTCTGGGTCAGTAACACCAGCAAGTTTTGATAAAAATCTATCTTTTGCATTAACTCTAATTAAATTAATATCAAATTGATTTCTAAAAACTTCTTCGACTTCATCTCCTTCATTTTTACGAAGTAAGCCATGGTCAACAAAAATACAAGTTAAATTTTTTCCAATTGCTTTATTTAATAAAACTGCTGCAACAGAAGAATCAACTCCTCCTGATAAAGCACATAAAGCTTTTTTATCTCCAATTTTTTCTTTTAAAGTTTTTATACTTTCATCAACAAATGATGATATTTGCCAATCTCCAGTACAATTACAAATTTCAAATAAAAAGTTTTTAATAACTTGTGTTCCATTAATAGAACTATTAACCTCTGGATGAAATTGAATACCATATAGTTTTTTATTTGCATTTTCCATTGCAGCATTTGGACAAGATGAGGTAGAGGCAATGTTTCTAAAACTTTCAGGAACTGCTTCTACATAGTCTGTGTGACTCATTAAAAATCCATTAGTATTTTCAAAACCTTTAAATAGTAAAGAAGAATTATCAATTTTTACTTCAGTTGTTCCATATTCTCTTTTATTAGCTCTTGCAACATTTCCACCTAAAGTATGTGTCATTAATTGCATACCATAACAAATACCAAGTACAGGTATACCTAATTCAAAAATTCCATCTGCACATTTAGGAGAATCTTCTCCATAAACACTTGCAGGTCCTCCTGTAAAAATAATTCCTTTTGGGTCTTTTTCTTTAATTTTTTCAATTGATATGTCATAAGGTACTACTTCTGAATATACATTACATTCTCTAACTCTTCTTGCGATTAATTGATTGTATTGTC
>CALXXH010000079.1 GCA_944392635.1 uncultured Clostridia bacterium
CATCATTCTAAAAAATCACTAATAGTACAAAAAGAAGTAGGAAAAGGAAGAGACAGTTTAACATTTAGTGATGGTGTAAAAAACTCATTAAGAGAAGACTGCGATATATTAGTAATAGGAGAGATTCGTGATAAAGTAACAATGGAAGCAGCAATAGAAATGGCAGAATCAGGACATTTAGTAATAGGAACACTTCATACAAAATCATGTGCAGAAACAATAGATAGAATGATAAACTTCTATGAAGTAAGAGACCAAGCAAGTATAAAATATCTATTATCATCATTACTAAAATTAGTTGTATCTCAAAGATTGTTAAAAGGAAGAGATGGAAAATTAGTATTAGTACCAGAAGTAATGGTAGTAGACAATATAGTTGCAGGTATAATTAGAAAAGAAAAATTAAGTGTATCAGAAATAGAAGATGCTATACAAAGTGCAGCAGACAAGGGAAGTATTGGTCTAATAAACTCACTTGCAAAATTATTTGTAGAAGATAAAATAACACTTGACCAAGCCAAAGCACAAATAGAGGAGAAAAATATAGAAACATTAAATAGAACTATAATGCAATTAAAAATAAAAAATAAAGAAGGATAGGAGGAAGAAAAATGCCTACGTATATGTATAAGGCTGTAACAAAGACAGGTTTAGTAGTAAGAAATAAAGTAGAATCAGCAAGTAGACAAGGTCTTATAAAAATGCTAAAAGGTAATAACCTCATACCAATAGACATTGAACAAATTTCTTACAGATCAAATAGAACACCTAAAAGACAAAAAAAGAATATTACAGACATACAAGAAATAATGAAAAATGTAAACACAACGCAAATAGGTGTTAAAAGTAGAACACAATCAACAAAAGAAAAAATAAACTTGTACTTTGCAAAAACAGAAAAAATAACACAAAGAGACTTAATGGTATTTACACAAAATTTCTATCTACTAAAAAAGGCAAACTTTAATAATATACATGCATTAAATACAATTATAGAAGGAACTGAAAATATATCATTTAGAGGTATATTAGAAGATATACTAGCAGGAGTAGAAGCCGGAGAAAATATGTATACAACAATGGAATACTATTCAAATGTATTTCCATATATATATGTAAATATGATAAAAGTAGGAGAATTATCAGGTTCGCTTACAAACTCTCTAGAACAAGCAGTAAAATACTTAGATGACTCTGATGCCTTAAATAGAAAACTAAGAGGAATATTAATACCAAATATCATACAATTTGTATTATTAATAGTAATGCTATTTGTAGGAACATTATTTGCAATACCAGCAATACAAGGAATATTTGATGAATTAGGAACAAAAGAAACTTTGCCAGCAATAACATTATGGTTTGCAGACTTTGTAAACAAGTTGATACAGTATTGGTATATACCAACATTTATAGTGCTTGCAGTAGTAGGTATAATAGTATTTTATGTGCATACACCGAAAGGAAAATACAACTTCCATTATTTTAAATACAAAATGCCAATATTTGGAGAATTAATATTTGCACTAGACTTTTCAAGATTAATGAAAGCAATGCTATTAAACTTAAGAAATGGAATGAGAATTCAAGAAGCTTTAGATGTAAGTAAAAATGTAATACAAAACTATGTAATGCTATCAATAATAGAGACATCATTAAACAACATATTAATAGGTTCATCATGGGTAGAACCTTTTGAAAAATCAGGATTAGCAAAACCAATGATAACAGAAATGTTAAAAATAGGTATGCAAACAGATTTATCAGAAATGATGGAAAAACTAGTAGAATATATGCAAATAGATATAGACAATATTATGAACAAAATAATGAAAGCATTGCCACAAGTAGTATATGCAATAGTAGGAGTAGTATTAATATTCTTCGTATTAGTAGTACTAGTACCATGTATTCAAGTATATATGGGTAACTTCCTATTCTCAGCATATGGTGTGTAATGTAGCTATTTAGGACATTTACGTTTGGACATTTTTGTCCATTCTGGGACATATCTTATATAATTAATAGAAAATATTTAATAGGATGTCGCAACAGGAGGTTTCTTTTGCGACATTTTTATATTATCAATATAAGTAGAATATCGTAAAGACCTCCTGTTACGATATTAAAAGGAGTAATTAAATTGAAAATAGGGATTGATTTAGGTGGAAGTCATATTGCAATAGGAGTAGTAAATAGCAAAGGACGAATAATAGAAAAAGTAGAAAAAAGAATTCTGAATAATGAGAAAAGAGAGATAGAAAAGACAATTGAAAATTATATTTTTGAACATATAAGTGAATTAATGAAAAAATATAATATAACACAAATAGGAATAGCAATACCAGGAACAATAATAAAAAATACTATTGTAAAATCAGTAAACTTAGGAATTGAAAATTATAATATTGTAAAAAAATTATCAAAAAAAATAAAATTACCAATAAAAATAAGAAATGATGCCAAATGTGCAGCACTTGCAGAAAATAAATATGGTTGTCTAAAAAATTATAAAAGAAGTATATTTATAACATTAGGAACAGGAATTGGAGGAGCAGTTATAATAAACAACAAACTACTAGATACTGGTGAATTACCTGGATGTGAATTTGGGCATATGGTTATTGAAAAAGATGGATTATTATGCAAATGTGGAAAATTTGGATGTTGGGAAAAATATGCCTCTATGAAAACATTTAAAGATAATTTAAGAAAAGAATTAGGATATGATGAAAAAACAAGCAGTCAGGAATTATTAAATATAATAAGAACTACAAAAGAAAATGAAAAAAATTACAAAGCAATAAACAAAATAATAGAAAAATATATAGAAAATTTAAGTATAGGGATTTCAAATTTAGTGAATATATTTGAGCCAGAAGTAATTGGAATAGGTGGAAGTTTTGTATATTTTGAAGATGTGCTTTTAGAAAAATTAAAAGCAAAATTAGAAGAAAAAGACATGCTATTTAACCAACGAAAAGAAATGAAATTAAAAACTGCAATATTAGAAAATGATGCAGGAATAATAGGTGCAACTATATAGTTCTAAATAAAGGGGATTCAAATTGAAAGAATTAATAGAAAAGAATAATATAAATAAAATAGAAAATATAAAAAGCGAAAATAATAAAGATAATGCGAAAAAATCTAAATTAGGATATACAAAAATTAAAGATATAGTAATTGGAATATTATTAGTGATTTGGATGATAATACCATTATTAAAAGAAATACAAGCTACCACTATATTTATACAAAAATATGAATATAGCATTATGGAAATAATAGCAATAGCAGGAATTTACATCTTTACATATGAAATATATAGAAGAATAAAAAATGCAGAAAACAAAAAAGAATTGATAAAAGAACTATTACCAATAATACTATTAACAGCATATTTAATCTGGACTTTAATATCATGTATATTTGCACAAGATAAACAAAAAGCATTTTATGGAACTGACTATAGAAAGGACGGATTTATAACATATCTAGTATATGCAGGATTTTTCTTAAGTGCATATTTAATTAAATCAAACAAAATAAAGAAAATATTATTAAACGTATTTTTAATAGTATCTCTTCTAAATATTCTAATAATAAACCTTACAAGCAACAATGTATCTTTATTAAAAATGTTTATTTACAGAAAAGTAGAAATAGGAGTATTTTTAAATTCAAACCATTATGGATATTACTTACTTTTGGCAACGATAATAGCATGCATATTATTAATAACAGAAAAAAATAAAATACTAAAAATTTTATACTTAGGATCATACATAATATTATTATATAATTTAATATATAACAATACATTAGGTTGTTATATAGCTTTAACAATTGTATTAATACTATTTTTAATATATAGTATATATTCTAAAAAGTACATAAAAATTTCAGGGATTGTATTATTAATATTTATAACTTTATCATGTGTAGTACAAAAAAATGATAAAAATATTGTAATTAGCAATATTAATTCTATGATTAAAGATGCCAAAAGTATAATTAATATTGATACAAATAATAACAAAAAAGATATAGAAGAAAATAATAATACCCAAAATAACAAAAAGGATAGTTCAAATAGTAATACAAATAATAAAATTAGTGACAAAGAATTAAGAAAAATTGGAAGTGGAAGAGGAGAACTTTGGAAATATGGAACTATAATGATTTTAGAAAAGCCATTATTAGGATATGGCGCAGAGAATTTAGAAGAGGAATATGCCAAATATAATATAGATCAGGACAGACCACATAATTTACTAATACAATTAGCAACAACATCAGGAATACCAGGATTATTATTATATATGTCTGCAATAGTATTAATTTTAATTAGAGGAATAAAAAAGTTAAAAGAACATAATAGTGAAGATAATAGCATATATCTAGTTGCATATTTTGCAGTAATTGCATATTTAATATCAGCGATGTTTGGAAATTCAATGTATTATACATCACCATACTTCTTTATACTACTTGGAATTGTAACACGTAGTTTACTGTCAAGATGTTAATAGTAGTTACAATTCATAGTTGAAAGAATTTCTTATTAGCTAGGATATTATATTAAATATTTTTTTGTACCTTGTTGTCGCAACAGACTGATTATCAAAAGAAAAATAAATTTTTCTTTTGATAGAAAGAAAGTTGATCCAATCGCACTCGCCTTAAGTAAGGCTCGTTTGGGCGCTACGCGGTACTACAAAATTATTTAATATAATATCCTAGCTGTAAAGAATGTATAAAATGAATGTGAATTGTAACACGTCGAAAACTTAAAAAAAATCAAAAAATACTTGATTTTTAAATAAATTTTTGATATACTAATATGCGTAATTAATCACACCTAAGCTGGTTTTACGGGAAGTGCCTAATTTTAGGTCCTAAAAAACAAAAACTTATGGTGGAAGAATAACAAAAAGGGAGGAATTAAAAATGGCAGTAGTTGCAATGAAACAATTACTAGAAGCAGGTGTTCACTTTGGACATCAAACAAGAAGATGGGATCCAAAAATGGCTGAATACATATTTCAAGCTAGAAATGGAATTCACATCATCGATTTACAAAAAACATCAAAAAAATTAGATGAAGCATATGCTTTCATCAAAGAACAAGCAGAAGAAGGAAAAACAATTCTATTTGTAGGAACAAAAAAACAAGCACAAGAATGCATGAAAGATGCAGCAATCAAATGTGGTATGTACTATGTTAATCAAAGATGGTTAGGAGGAATGCTAACAAACTTTGAAACAATTAGAGCAAGAGTACAAAGATTAAAAGACTTAGAAACAATGGCAGAAGACGGAACTTTTGATGTATTACCTAAAAAAGAAGTGATTTTACTTAAAAAAGAAATGGAAAAACTAGAAAGAAACTTAGGTGGAATCAAAGAAATGGATAAATTACCAGGAGTTATATTCTTAGTAGATCCTAAAAAAGAAAGAATAGCAGTACTAGAAGCTAAAAAATTAGGAATTCCAGTAGTAGGATTAGTAGATACAAACTGCAATCCAGAGGAAGTAGACTATGCGATTCCTGGAAATGACGATGCAATAAGAGCTGTAAAATTAATTGCAGATGTTATGGCAAATGCAGTTATTGAAGGTAGACAAGGTGAAAGTTTTGAAGCAGAAGATGTTCAAGAACAAGAAATAGAAAATGAAGAACCTACAAGTATTGAAGAAGTTGTAGAATCAGCTGAAGAAAAAGTAGAAGAATAAGAGAAGAATATCTTTTAAATCAAAAAATACAATAGATTTTTATAATAAATATTTTACAGTAAATTATGATTAAAAGATAATAATTAATCATGATAAGGGACATAACTTAAACCTAAATAAAAACGAAAGGTAAAGTGGTGTCCCTTGTCTTAAAAGAAAGGGAGGAAATTAAAATGGTTACAGCAAGTTTAGTAAAGGAACTAAGAGAAAAAACAGGTGCAGGAATGATGGACTGCAAAAAAGTTTTAACAGAAACAGATGGAGATATGGAAAAAGCAATTGAATTATTACGTGAAAGAGGAATAGCAAAAGCAGCTAAAAAATCAGGAAGAATTGCAGCAGAAGGATTAGTTGAAGCATATGTTTCAGAAGATGGAAAAATAGGAGCAGTTGTAGAAGTAAATTCAGAAACAGACTTTGTAGCAAAAAATGAAGAATTCAAAACATTTGTAATGAATGTTGCAAAACAAATAGTAGAAAAAAATCCAAAAGATGTAGAAGAATTATTAGCACAAGATTCAATAGAAGTACCAGGAAAAACTGTAAATGAAGTATTAGTTGAAAAAATTGCTACAATTGGTGAAAATATGAATATTAGAAGATTTGAAAGATTTGAATCAGAAGGATTAGTAGAAAAATATATTCATGGTGATGGAAAAATAGCAGTATTAGTAAATATGAAAAAAGGAAATGCAGAAGTTGCAAAAGACATTTGTATGCAAATTGCAGCAGCAAGACCTGAATACTTAAATGAACAATCAGTTCCAGCAGAAAGAGTAGAAAAAGAAAAAGAAATATTAAAAATACAAACAATGAATGAAGGAAAACCAGAAGCAATAGCAGAAAAAATAGTACAAGGAAGAATTGGAAAATTCTTTAGTGAAATATGCTTAGTAGACCAAGCATTTGTTAAAGATCCAAACAAAAAAGTTTCACAAGTATTAAAAGAAAATGACGCAGAAGTA
>CALXXH010000080.1 GCA_944392635.1 uncultured Clostridia bacterium
AATGTTGAAGGTCCTGTATGGAAAACTCGTGAATTTGTAAAAGACTATGTTACATTATCACCAGAAAATATTTTTAATTTTTATGCTTTATATCATAATCAAGCAGGAGATAATCACCCACCTTTATTTTATACTTTAGTGCATTTTTCTACTTTACTATTTGCGGGCGAATTTACTAAATATTCTGTTTTTGTTGTAAATATTATTGCTTTTATATTAAGTTGTTTTGTAATTAGAAAAATCCTTAAAGTGCTTGATAAAGATAATTTGACAATAGGTACATTAATTTTTTATGGACTTTCTATGGGTACTATGTCTATGGTAATTTTCCAAAGAATGTATATGTTACTTACATTTTTTATACTTCTTTATTTTTATTATAGTATAAGGATTTATTTGAATAATTTTGAACTATCCAAGGAATTACTGGTAAAGCTCGGTATTACTACTGTACTTGGATTTTTGACCCAATATTATTTTGCAATTTATGCATTTTTGATTTTTGCAATTATGATTATACAAATGCTTAGAAGAAAAATGTATAAAAATGCTGGAAAATATTTAGGCTTTCATGCATTATATGCTGTTATAGGTGTTTTACTATTTGTACCTTGTATATATCATCTATTCTTTACAGATAGAGGATTAAAGAATTTAGCTAATAGTGCATATTTTGAACATCTTATTGACTATGTTAAACATTTTGCTTATGCATTTTCAATTAATGATAATATGATATTAATATGTTCAGTATTGTTAATCTTTTTAGCTGGTATTATTTATTTATTTAAAAAGTCTAATAGGAAATTTATAGTTTTACTTACTATTGTACCAAGTATTATTTACTTTTTCATAGTTGTAAAATTAACTTCTTTCCAAGAACTTAGATATATAATGCCTGTTATACCTTTTGTATCACTTACTCTATTTTTCATATTAGATAAGTTGTTACAATTTAAGTATAAAAATGTAGTTATTGTGGCAATTGCTGTTGTTTTGGTTGTTAATGGAATGATTTTCTCTAAGCCAAAATTTTTATATGAAGAGTATGCAGAATGTTTAGAAATTGCTGAGGAGAATAAGGATAAATCTTTTGTGTATATTTATGATAATTTCTTTAATCATATGCAAAGTTTACCTGAAATGATGATTTATGAGAAGACTTTGATTGTTAATATTAATAATGATGATATGAAATATCTTTTGAATAATGCAGAACTAAATACTGAAGATTCTTATATTTTATGTATAAAAACTTATTTGGATAATGATTCTATATTAAATGAAATAACAAGTAATACTGACTTTAAGAATGTAACTAAGCTTTTTGAAGGAGATAATTCATCTGAAAAAATAAGTAACAATTTATATTTAGTTTCAAAATAAAAAGCTGTTTTTCAAAAACAGCTTTTTTATTTTCTATTTTTCCCATTCCATTATATATTCTTTTTCTCCTGTGTTTTCATCTATTTGTATTTTCTTATTTTTAAATCCCATTGCTACATAAAAAAGTATTGCATCAACATTTTTTTCATATACATTTAATGTTAATTTATCATATTTTTCTTTTACATAGTTTAATAATCTTTTTCCTATTCCCTGTCTTAAATTATCGGTTTTTACAAATAATGCTCCTATATATCCACCATCTAGTAAGCTTATAAATCCCTTTATTTCATCATCTTCTGTATATACATATGTTTCTGCTTTCCATAAATATTCTTCTTTTACTTTATTGAAGTTTTCTAACCAATAATCTTTTTCTATAAATGGATGTGCTTTAAAATTTCCTTTTGTCCATATTGTCATTACTTTTACAGTATCATCTTCTCTAAATTTTCTTATCATATGTACCTCCTTTTTTGACTACATTTTACTTATGAATTCTTGAATTGAAATTGCTTGATTTTGTAGCTGTTTTATATTGTTCGTACTTTCAATTTTTTTGAGCATGAATTGTGAGTAATTTTCTATTAATAATTTTAGTTCTTCATTTTCCCAACATTCTAGTGGTTTTTCTTTGTTTTTCTTTATTTTCCTATTGCTTTTTAATTTTTTTACTTCTTTTTTTATTTTATCTTCATCTTTTTTTATTTTTTGAAGTTCCAGATTAGATAATTCTTTTATAGAATAATAATCTCCTTGATTAACACAAGAAATCATTGATTTTAATATTTTAATATATTCTTCATTTTTTATCATATTTAACAGTCCTTTTTTATTTACTCTGCATTTTATCATCTCTAGTTATTATCTTTTTATATTATCATATATGTATTATTTTTTCAAGTACTTGCAAAGGTTTTTATGACATTTAATTTCATGTTCTTTACAATGCATGTTATGTGTTAATTGGCTAGTATTTCATCATATTGTTTTTATTAATTTTTTGTTTATGTTTTTATAATTTTAAAAATAATAGCGAACTTATATATTGATTTAGTTCGCTATTATTGATGCTATTTAAATTATTCCATCCAAAATGCTTTATATGTTTTATATGCAGAATAAATATCATATTTGCTTGTAACTTCATATGGTGCATGCATTGATAATACTGGAACTCCACAGTCTATAACATCTGTACCTTTATTGGCTAAAATATATGCTATAGTACCTCCTCCTCCAATATCAACTTTTCCAAGCTCTGTTAATTGATATTTGATGTTATTTTTGTCCAAAACATTTCTTACCCATGCTACAAATTCAGCATTTGCGTCTGATGCTCCAGATTTTCCTCTTGCACCTGTATATTTTACTAATGCAATTCCTTTTCCTATAAACCCTGCATTTGTTTTGTCTGAAACTGATGCATAAATTGGGTCAAATCCTGCGTCTACGTCTGATGATAACATTTTTGAAAAACAAAATACTTTGTCTAGTAGGTTTGGTCTATTTATACCTAATTTGTTTAACATTTCAGACACAAAGAAATCAAACATATGTGATTCCATTCCTGTATTTCCCATACTTCCTATTTCTTCTTTATCTGAAAGTATACATACCGCTGTATTTTTTACATTTTTTAATTCCATCATAGCTGCAAGTGATGTATATGCACATACTTTATCATCTTGTCCATATGCTGCTACCATACTTTCATCAAATCCTAGACTTCTTGCTCTAAATGCTGGTACTAATTCAATTTCTGCACTGTTTAAGTCTGCTTCTGTTATTCCATATTTTTGGTTTAATAAATTTAATATATTCAATTTTACTTTTTCTGTTACTTTTTCATCTTTATATGGAATGCTTCCTATTAGTAGATTTAAGTCTTCTCCGTCTATTCCATTTTTTAATTTTTTCTCCATTTGATCTTGAGCTAGATGTGGTAATAAATCTGTGATTGTAAATATTGGATCTTTTTCATCTTCTCCAATGTTTATTTCTATTTTTTCTCCATTTGTTTTTACTATTACTCCATGTATACTAAGTGGAATTGTTGTCCATTGATATTTTTTTATTCCTCCATAATAATGTGTTTTAAAATATGCAAGCCCTGTATCTTCATACAATGGATTTGGCTTTAAGTCTAGTCTTGGAGAGTCTACATGTGAACCAATTATATGCATTCCATTTTCAATGCTTTCTTCTCCTATTATTGCAAGATACATGCTTTTTTCTCTATTTACAAAGTAGATTTTGTCTCCTGGTTTTAATGTTTGAAATTCCATTATATCTTTATATCCATTTTTATTTGCTAATTCTCTTGCTTTTTTTATGAATTCTCTTTCTGTTTTAGCTTCATTTAAAAAGTCCATATAGTTTTGTGATATTTCAAAAATCTCTTTTTGCTCTTGCTCAGTTGCATCTTCCCATCCATCTTTTTTTATATTGAATAGTTTTTTCTTTAATTCTTCTCCCATGTTTTTTCCTCCTTCATTTATTTTATTTTTTCATGACAAGTATATCATTTCTTTTTAAATTTTTCCACTTTTTTTGTTAATTATTCTTAAAATGCTTTGTTTTATTTATATATTTATTTTTTATTTTACTTTTTAGTTAATTACTATTATTAATTAATGGTTTTTTTATGATTTTTTCTTGTTTTTATTGACTTTTTCCATTTTTATTGCTAAAATCAAGTCAATAAATCATATATTTATATGTTTATTTTTGTTTATTGAACTAGATTTCTCCTTAAGAAAGTAATCTAGTTCTTTTATTTTTGTGAATTTTGTGTTATAATATAAGTTACATAATATATATAAGGAGGATAATTATTATGAAGTACGAGAAGATGCAACTCGGTGATTTGACATTTTTTTTAGACGAAAGGAAAAGTGAAATTGGCTTTTTGGACGCTAATAATTGTCTTCACTTCCTAAAGGATTCTCTTCCTATGGAAAGGAAAAATTTAATTGCTCAATTGGAAGAAGAAGGAATAACTGTTTCTTCTATTGAAAATTGAAAAAAGGACCTTAATTATTGGACTTGAAGTCTAATAGTTAAGGTTCTTTTATTTTATATTAACATTTTTAATTCTTTATATCATTTAAATCTTTTAGTCCTAAAATATATATTTTTTTAAATATATTGATGTTTTTTTCTATTATCTCTAATTCTTTTGTGGAGAAAAGTTTTTTGTTTTCACTTATTCTTTTTTGTAAAAAATTTTTTAACATATCTTCTTTTTCTGTATTTTTCATAAATAAATTTCCATATTTTGAAATAGCTTTGTTTAACTTTTTTCTAATTCCTTTTATTTTCTTTAGATTATTATTTTTCACTTTTTTCTAATCTCCGTTAAATGTTTTAATTGTTTTTTAGTTGATTTATTATTTCTATGTTTTCATTTTTTAGACTACTAATTAATATGTTTCTTTCCTTTCTTTTACTTTCTTCTCTTGTTCCTTTTCTATCTATATTTTGTAATTCTTCTAATTTTTTTAATGTTTTTCTGGCTAATATTTGTGCTTTTGCTATTTTTAGGTTATTATTCCAATTTACTTTTTTTAAATTTTGATTTTCTCTTAATAATCTTTTTTCTTCTTTTTTTAGTTGTTTATTTTCTTTAAAAAAGTTTTTAAACATGTATTCCTCCTTACTGAATTTAAAAAATTTTCAAATTCTTTGTTCTTTTGTTTCTTTTTTTACTATTATATATCTACTTTTAGTAGACTGTCAATATATTTTTTACATTTTTTGTATACTTTTAGTTGACTTTTGTAAAAAATTTGTTGTAAATTCTACTTTGGTTATGTTATAATGTGGTCGAGGAGATTGATTTTATGAATAGAATTAAGCAATTAAGAAAAGAATTTGGTTTTACTCAGCAGGAGTTGGCTAATAAGTTAAAATGTTCAAAAAGTATTATAGGTCTATATGAGAGTGAGTTAAGAAAACCTAGTATGGAGATTTTATTAAAGTTGTCTTCTATTTTTGAATGTAATATTGACTATTTGCTTGGTGTTTCTAATGTTCGTTCTATTCATGATTTAGATGATTTGGATATTGCTTTTTCTAGTGGTATAAAAGGATTGAATGATGAAAATAGGGAAACTTTAAAAAATATTATGAAAGGTTTGTTGTTAAAGCAACATATGGAAGAACAAAGCAAAACAAATGAAAAAGAGTGATTTATATGATATATTAAAAAAGGAAGGAATTCATTATATAAATGCTAAATTATCTTCTAGTTGTGGTGCTATTATATCATATAAAGGTATTACTGCAATTATAGTTGATAAGAGTAAAATAGATAGTGAAGCAATGGAGAATACTGTTATCATTCAGGAACTTGGTCATTATTTTGCAGATTCATATTATAGATGTGATTCGTCTTTAGCTTTTGTAGAAAAAACAGAGCATAAGGCTGATGTATGTGCTTGGCTTAAGTTTTTTCCTTATAAAGAAATTAAGTCTCTTAGGAATCGTGGTTTAAATTCTGCAACAAGTATTGCTTCTTATTTTAATGTTGATGTTTCATATATTTCTAGATGTTTGAATTTTTATTATAGCCATTCTAATGGATTTGAAGATGATGATTTGTTTTGTGATGATAATCATGAAACAAATTCAAAAAGCACTTCAACAAGAAATGAGAAGGGTTAAGAGATATTTAAAAGATTAAAAAAAGAGAAGTGCGAAATAATGGAAAATAAACCATATGTATCTTGGAAACAAGTTAGAAATAATCTTAATATCAGTCCAGAACAAGAAACTTAAATTCAACTTGAAAAAGGTATAATAGAAGCTACTATTGAAGCTAGGGATAAAATTGAAATTATTCAAATTAAAAAATAGTATTTCCTTGCTATTCTTGTTTTTTGACCTATATAATATTGATTAAGGTGAATTCATTCTCTATTTTAGATATTAAAAAATCTAAATTTTGATAATTATATCTAATATCATTTTTTATAATATTCATTCTTATCTATATAGCAATTGTTTTTTGAACATTCTTCTTCTGTTATTGATAAATATGTTTGACCGTATTTTATATTTTTCTTTTTTTCAAATCTCAAGCATCTTTCTTTTTTACTACATTTTTCATTACTACAATAACTAAAAGAATTATCTAACATTTTATTCATTCCTTTTATATATAAATTCACAAAATTTTTTAAGAATTGTCATTTGACAAAAGTAAAAAATGTGTGTATAATAATTATAGGAAATGGAGAAACCACAAAGTGGTTCGCCAGAAATATGTATTTAAAAAACACACCT
>CALXXH010000081.1 GCA_944392635.1 uncultured Clostridia bacterium
ACTGGTATAACATTTCCTTTTTCATCAAATATTTGTGTCATACCAATTTTTCTTCCGATTATTCCTTTTTTCATTTTCTTTCTTTCCTCCTAACTATTGGCTGGCTTGCCAATTATAAACTTCGTCTTGCGTTGTTAAACTTCGTTTACCTAGCAATACTTGTTTCTAATTGCCAACAATATAATCAATCTCCAGCTTGGTTTTGATGCTACAAATATATGTAGTCTTAAAGTTTGATTTCTATATCAACACCAGCTGGTAATTCTAATTTCATTAAACTATCAACTGTTTTTTGTGTTGGGTAAAGAATATCAATAACTCTTTTATGTGTTCTCATTTCAAATTGTTCTCTTGAATCTTTATCTTTGTGTGGAGAACGTAAAATTGTTACTATTTCTTTTTGTGTTGGTAATGGAATAGGACCTGAAACCTTTGCTCCTGTTTTCTTAGCAGTATCTACTATCTTTTCAGCAGACTGATCTAAAACTACATGGTCATATGCTTTAAGTCTTATTCTTATTTTTTCACTTGTTGCTATTGTGTTTGCCATTGTAATTTTCCCTCCTTCTTTAATTTTAATTACCTTGGCAAGTTAAGTTAGAACGTACTCTGGTGTTTTGTCTTTCACCTGTATAAAATCCCAAAATATGCATGATAATTCTGGGATAAGTACATTTTTATAAACTTACCGCCTGGTCTTTGCCATGACATACTCCACCAAAGTTCCCTCCATCCTACATTTCCGTAAGGATGTAGCCACATTTGGCTTCAACGCTGTTTTCATGCGCATATATTATATAATGGATTTTATCTAAAGTCAACAGTTTTTTTAATTTTTTATAAATTTATCTACTTATTTTTTTCTTCTAACTCCTCCAACAAAACATTCCTAATTGCTATATTAACCAATAAATATATAGGTACTCTATATTTTCTCTTTAAATTATACAATCCTTCTAAAAAACTATATCTTATTAAAAAGGACCTCGAAACATAAGAAGTTTTCTTTCTTTCATATATTTGTATATTTTCCGTTTTAATCAAATTTTCAATTGATGCATTAACTAATTTACTAATTGAAGCATCATATACTTCATTCGAAAGTCTTTCAAGTTCTAAATATAATTCCTCATCTATATCTAATGTTCTACTTATTAATTTTTCCCTCTTATAAAACCTACTAAAACATGTCATTTTTATTCCACCTTTTAGTTTTATTATATAGTTTAAAATTATCAGATATAATCACTAACAAATATTTATTTTTCCAACCATTACTAGTGGTTATTTTTTAATTTATTTTATTATATAATCTGTGTAATCATAAATTAAAGGAGAATAAAAATGAGTAAATTATATAAAAAATTTATATCCTTAAAGATAGAAAATCCTAATAAAATCTACCTATTTAAAGTTGGAATATTTTATATATTCATTGATGATGATGCAAGACTAATGTCTACAATATTAAATTTGAAATTAACTAAATTAAATTCTGTAATTCCTAAGTGTGGCTTTCCAATAAGTTCTTCTGAAAAATATTTTAACTTACTAAAAAAATACAATTATAACATATGTATTATTGACGATATTAATCTTTATAATACTATACCTTCTTATCAAAATAATGAAAATATCAAAAGAATAGTTAACAAATTATTATCCATCAATATAGATTCTTTATCTATTAGTGAAGTATATGAATTTCTTTATGAATTACAAAAAACTTTTAATTTATTATTAGGAGATGATTTTAATAATGAAACGAAAAAATAACTTATATAAAAATACATACAAAATGGAAAATATACTTTCTGCATATAATGAAGTATGTTCTAATACAAAAAATAAAAGAAAAGTTGCAAATTACAAACAATATAAATGTATTTATATAAGTAGAATTTATAATACTCTAAAAAACAAATCTTATGAAGTAAAACCGTACAATGTTTTTACTATATATGAGCCAAAAGAAAGAAGGATTGTTAGTCAAAGCATTCATGATAAAATAATAAATCATCTAGTAGCAAGGCATATTTTATATCCAGCAATACTCCCTTGTCTAATTCCAGAAAATGTTGCAAGTAGAAAAAATAAAGGTTCAAAAGAAGGTATAAGACTTTTTCAATTATACACAAAAAAATGTAAGATTAAATATGGCTCTTATTATATTTTAAAATGTGACATTAGCAAATTTTTTGCAAGCATCAATCAAGATATTTTAAAGCAAAAAATAAAAAGAAAAATTAAAGATAATGATGCTTTAAATATTACATTTAAAATCATTGATAGTGAAGAAGCTGGCTTAGGTATAGGAAATATGACAAGTCAAGTTTTAGCAATTTTTTACTTAAATGACTTAGATCATTATATAAAAGAAGACCTAAAAATAAAATACTACGTTAGATATCAAGACGATTTTCTATTATTTCACCCCTCAAAAAAATACTTAAAAGAATGTTTAGAAAAAATCAAATTATTTTTAGAAAAAGAAAAATTATATCTAAATAAAAAAAGTAGAATATATAAAAATACAAATAACTTTATTTTTTTAGGTAGAACGCAAAACGGGAAATACGCAAAATATAGAAATTTAAAACGTAAATTAAAATATAAAAAACATCTTTATGAAACAGGGATAATTACATTACCTAGCTACCTTAGTACATTAATATGTTATAAAAATATTAGAAAAAAAGTAGTTATTAATTAACTACTTTAAAAACAGTACTAAATTATATTCCTTTTCGACTTTTTCTACTAACAAATATAATTATCTATTTTTTGTTCATACCAATTATTTTAACATTTTGGTATTGGACTATGGTTTGTTTCTATATTATCTCTTACATGATCTATAATCATATAACCACAGTTTATAGAAGCTACGGGGCGAACAGCAAACCTATTGGCGTTGCAATCTCCATTCGAATTGAACAGGTTGGTACCACCTGCAGCTGCATTGCCTTCATTCACATTGCCTGGACCAAAGTTAGCATTGCCGTTCTCGGTATTCACATTGACTCCAGACGAAGCAAGCCTCATCAACCAAGCCCATTTTTTTGTTTTATAGATTTCTTCCAGCCTATTGTATACTTTAAAATATCATCTAATTTTTCACCAAATCTCATATATCTTTTCAAATTAATTATCTGCTTATCATAACAAAGATTTAGCAAAAAATCTATAACTTTAATTTTAGCAATGATATTATCTAAATTTTGAATTTTTTCATTTTCTCCTGTTGCATTCACCTTATATGCTTCTTCTAAAATATCATAACTTAAATTTCTAACTCTTGTCTTTATCTCCATATCTTTTCTTGGAAAATTTTCTAAATATTTATCTAAATACACTATCAATTCTCTAATAAAATTAATTACTTTGAATTTTTCTTCTTTCATTAATTACCTTCTCAATATCATCAATTAATTCTTTATCTTTTGCATTTTCTAATAAATATGAATAAATTTTTTCAATTTTCATTCTTTTGGCCTTTTCCTTTTTTCCTATCTCATAAATTTCATCATATTTATTCAAATTTTTATTATCATTTTTGTCTACTACTTCATAATTATTTCTTCTATCTAATATTAAATAATTAATTCTATTATTTTCCAATATTGCCATCACCTTATTAATAGCACTTTGTGGAAAAGAACAAGAATATGTATAATCTTTTAATATATTTATTTTATACTTAAATAGATAAGAAATAATATAACTGTCTCTACCATAACAATAATAAAAACTTCCAACTTTAACTAAAACTACATATTTATTATGTATTTCCTTTACATTTTTTACTACATTTATAATTCCCATTACATCTCCAAATTTCAAAGTTTCCCCAGAAGTACAAAGTCCTTCTTGGGAAAACTATACTTTTTATTCTATTATTTGTCCTGCATCTGCTTGTCCTACATTTTGGAACGGCCTATTATTTGTTACTCCTGCCCATATATCTTCTTCTGGGCTTGTTTCATATTCACTTCCTCTTATTATATCTATATCTCCATCTGAGATATCAGACCCTAGAGAAACTACGGGGCGAACAGCAAACCTACCGGCGTTGCAATCTCCAACCGAATCGAACAGGTTGGTACCACCTGCAGCTGCATAGCCTCCATACACACAGCCTGGACCAAAGTAAGCATCGCCGTACTCGGTAGCCACATAGACTCCAGACGAAGCAAGCCAGTAAGATTTTGCATATCCTTCTGTTTGTGTAGTTCCACTAAATAATATATCATATATTTTACTATTTGGATCAACTACACTTGAATTTCCATAATTAACCATATATGCACTATTATCCTCTCCTGTTGATTCATCAATATTTTTTGCAGATGAACCTATTGCTTTTTCTTCTAATTCAATTTTTAAATCTTCTCCATATTTTTCAATCATATAATTTTCTGGTGCATAGTCATATTGTTGATAGTTATATGGCACTCCAAAAAATCCTTGATATGCTTGCATATCTTGCAATTGTTCTCCTTCTTTATTATGTGCCACATTATTTTGTTTATCTACTGTTATTCCTAATGCATTTGTTATATCATCCATTGTCATACTTCTTGCTTCTGCTTCTAAACTTGAATTACTATATATACTACATACTCCATTTAGTACTTTTTCTCCATATATATATCCTTCTGCCCCTTGCAATACTAAATATGGTTCTTCTCCTTCTTTCTTAATTGGACTTTCTGATATTAACAACACTTGTGTTTTTTCTTCATTTAATCCCAATACTCTCCATTTAATATTTTGATCAACTTTATATTCTTGTCCTTCACTATATCCTGTATATTGTGTTTGCAATGGATTATCAGGTAAACTTGCTGTTGAAGCATTTGAATCTTCTGGAGTATACAATACATAATCTCCTACATGAAGATGTGTTTCATCTTGACAATTTTCTACTTGACAATTTTGTCCTGCTAAAAACAACTCAACCAAACCTGTTCCCATTTCATCTTCACTTTCATATGGTCCTGTTATATTTCCATTACTATCAACTTTATACCATCTTTTACTATCTTCAAAATACACCTTTATATTTCCACTTGCACTAGCATTATATCCATTATTTTGTAGCTCTTTTTCTAATTTTTCTGCATCTACACCATTTCTATCTGCCATTACTCCATTATATGCAATCCCTATTGCTTCTTTTTCTCCTGCCTCTTCCGTCTTTGTTTTAGCAGTATTTGCCTGTGTCAATATTCCATTTTGTCCTGTTAATGTCGCTATACTTACTGCTGCAAGTATTAGCAAGACTACAATTGTGATTACTAACGCAATTAAAGTAATACCACCTTTTCCTTTTAAATTAGTTTCATTTTTAATGTTACTTTTTTCTTTTTGTTTTTCCATTTAATTTGTTCCTCCTTAGTTTTATTATTTACATTTTTTGTTTTATGTATTCTATGTATACACACTTTACTATTTTATAACATAACTAATATTATTTTTCAACACTTTTTATTATTTTATACTAATTTAATTTCATATATTGCTGATTTATCACCTGAAGATAAAGATATTTTGAAAAAAATTATCATTCATATAGATAAAAACTACAAATAAAAAATAGTTAAAATATCTGATTTAACTCAGATTTTTAACTATTTTTTGGCTTTATAAAGCTATAATTAAACCATAATAAATTGCAATAATTCTACGATAAAATTGCAAAACCAAAAACTTTTTTACTCCACTCCCAAAGCATGAAAAACTGAAATTCTTATTTTCCTATTATTTTATCGATTGATTTTTCTCTCATTTCTTTTATTAATTTACAACTATTGTCCAATTTTTCTTGTTCTTTTTCATTTAAGTCTAAATACAAAAGTTCTCTAACTCCTGTACTATTAATAATTGCTGGAACTCCAATATATATATCATCTTGTCCATATTGTCCATCTTTTAAATAAGTAGATACTGTAAGTATTGAGTTTTCATTATCCAAAATCGCTCTTACTAATCTATTTAATGCCATACCTATTCCATAATATGTTGCCTTTTTCTTTTCTATTATTTCATATGCTGCATCTACTACGCCTTTATGGATTTTTTCCAAGTCACTCATTGGATGTTTATTATCCCTCATTATATCTTTTACTTTTTTACAACCAACATATGCATGATCCCATGGTACAAATGATGAATCTCCATGTTCTCCCATAATATATGCATGTATATTTTTACTTGAAATTTTCAAATAATCTGCCATTAAATAACGAAGTCTTGCTGTATCTAAGACTGTACCAGAACCTATAACTTGTTTTGTTGGTAATCCTGATACTTTTGCTACTACATATGTCATTAAATCTACTGGATTACTTGCAACTATAATTATTCCATTAAATCCACTTTGCATTATACTTTCAGTAATTTGTTTCATTATCTTAGCATTTACTTCTGCTAGCTCTAATCTTGTTTGACCTGGTTTTTGTGCAACTCCTGCAGTAATTACTGCTACTTGTGCATCTTTACATTCATCATAATCTCCTGCTTTTATAACCATTTTTTGTGGTGCATATGGAAGTCCATGTGATAAATCCATTTGCTC
>CALXXH010000082.1 GCA_944392635.1 uncultured Clostridia bacterium
GATAATTCAGTTGTCGCAAAATTTGCGACAACTGCAACAGATGGTAAAACATATCAAGTTGAATATTATAATTTAGATATGATATTAAGTGTTGGCTATAGAGTAAAGTCTAAAAAAGGCATTATATTTAGAAGATGGGCTAATAAAGTTTTAAAAGATTATATGTTAAAAGGTTATGCTGTTAATAAAAGAAGATTGGAATACTTAGAGAAAACAATAAAGTTAATTGATATAGCAAATCGAATTGATGAAAGATTAGAGGGAAATGATGCAAAAGAAATATTAAAAGTAATTGGTGAATATTCAAAAGCTTTAGATTTATTAGATGATTATGATCATAGAACATTAAAGAAAATAGAAGGAAATATTGATGAAAGAAAAATAAAATATGAAGATTGTATAAATATCATAAATAAATTGAGATTTAATGAAGAAAGTTCTCTATTTGCAGTTGAAAGAGATAAAGGTTTAGAATCAATAATAGGAAATATATATCAAAGTTTTGCTGGAGAAGATATATACAAAAGCATAGAAGAAAAAGGAGCAAATTTCTTATATTTAATAGTTAAAAATCATGTTTTTGCTGATGGCAATAAAAGAATAGCAGCTACATTATTCATATATTTCTTAAACTTCTATGGAATTTTATACAAAAACGGAAAACAAACAATCGATAATAATACATTAACAGCATTGACATTACTTATTGCAGAGTCAAATCCAAAAGAAAAAGAAGTAATTATAGATTTAGTTATAAACTTTTTGAATAATGAATAATTAAAAAATGTTTTATAGATTAGTTTTGGCTTAGAACTAATCTATTTTATATTTTATTAAAATAGCAGAGTAGGGGAGAATAGTACATTTTTATTAAGCATATACCAAAACTTTATAAAACAAATTTTGCGCAATCTTCTATTAGACTAATAATAAATTTTATAAGTCAAAACTTTTTTAAATAAAAACTTTTTTAAATAAAAAAATAAATTATAAGATTTAAAAATTAATTTATAGAAATTTATAAAAATTTATAAAAATTTTAAAATTATAATTTATAAAATTTAGAAATTTAAAAGTCATAATTTTTTAATACAAACATTGTAACATCAAAAAACGAACATTTGTTATTTAATAATTTTTTATAGAACTTATATAATATTTTAATTAAATTATTGATTGATTAAGCTCAAAATTGATTATTGAATTATAAATTAATCATTTATTATATAAATTTTGATTTTTTATTTTTAGGTTGATAAATTACTTGTTTAAAATTTATGGTTAAATATTGATTTTAGAAAATTACTATTAAAAAGTAGATTTTTCTGAAGAAATTACTGTTATATATAGATATATGAAAAAAGCCTAAAAAGTGCCCAAAAAGCGACGCACGAGAATCGATTTTAAGCCGTTTTTATTTTTTAGACATATAGTTTGTTGTCCGTAAAATACGGCAAATATAGAGAAATAGGCATTTTAGAGATTTTTAAAAAATTTTCATATTATAAAGTAATAATTTATGTAATGAAATAAAATTTTATAGATACAAATTAAAATAACAGATTAAAAATAAAATAGACAACAAGTTATATAAATAAAATAAAAAAATGTTTTAAAATTGATTTTAATGAGTCATAAGAATATTAATATAACAGTAATACAAAAGACTATAATAATGAATATAATATAGATATAATAAGAAAATAAAAATATATAAATGAATATTAGTATGTATAGAACAGCTAAAAGCCTTGAATTAGTAAAAGTAGAGGTTTAAAAGCTATTTTATATTTTTCTCCTATCTCTTTTTGCACAAAACTTTGATTTTGTGCAATGTTATGTATTAATAAATATTGAGCTAATTTGATATAGCTTTACATCTTCCCCCTACATTTCAGTCTTTTGTAATTATTTAAAATACACAAGAAAAATCTATTATAAAGTAAAGATATTATACCTAACAAAAAAAGAAGTAGCTGCCTACTTCTTTTTATTTCCACTTAAAACTATCAACCATTTTCTTTGCAACATTATCAATATCTTTATCAGTTTGATCATATATAGTTTCATGAACTAGAATATATTTATAATCCCCTACAATATAAAATTGCTTTGTAGTAACATTTTCTTTTTCTTCATAAATATCAAATTCATAAACAACATAATTATTATCCTCTGTATAACTTCCATTTGCATTAATCTTTAAATCATTTGAATTAGAAATTTGCATAGAAAGTTGTTTAAGAATAGCTGTCTTAAATTTTTCATGTTCTTCACTACTATATTTATTAGTTCCCATATTAATAGATATATTATTAGGCTTCTCCTCATTCTCTGCTTTTTGATCTTTTATATAGAAAAATTTATTAGCTGTAGAATGACTTTGGCTTTCAATCCAATTATTTGCTACAATATAACTCCCAAAATCTTTTGTGTATAAAGTTTCATCACTTGAAATTGTTATATTAGAATTTCCATTTAAATTGTTTATATCTTCAAGTTTCAAGATATATTTAAAAGTTATAAAATGCATACTTAATATCCATATTATTGATATTAATATTATACCTAAAATTAAAAATATCCACCTTTTCTTCATTATTTTGTTCCCCTTTTACTTTCATTTAATTTTATCAATATTTCTTTTCTTTGTTCTTCTAAAATTAGCTTTTTATCCATATCTTTTTCAAGAGAAATTTCAGTATCTAACTTAGTCAATTTAAATTCTAATAATATCTTATCATTTGAAGTTGTTTTAGCAATCTTCTTATTATTTTCATACTCCAAGTATTTAGAATAATTCCCATCAAATTGGATTAATTTTTTATCTTTAAATAAAATTGTATAATCACATACATTATCAACAAATTCCCTATCATGAGAGATTAACAATATTGTACCTTTATAATGTTTAAAAAGTATTTCTAAACCTTCTATTGCTTCTATATCTAAAAAATTAGTTGGCTCATCTAGTATTAAAAAATTTGTATTTGAAGCAAGTAATTTAGAAATAGATACCTTTACCTTTTCTCCCCCACTTAGATTTTTAATAGTATCAAATATTTTATTTCCTTTAATTTGCAAACATCCTAAAATATTTCTTATTGTTGTTTCGTTTTGTATACTGTCTTTCATTAGATTTTTTATAATAGTTTCATTCTCATCTAAATTACTTAAATTTTGGCTAAAATATCCAATATTTGAATTTGGATTTATTGATAAATTACTATTGTTATTTATTATTTCTTTGACAAGGCTTGTTTTTCCAATACCATTTTTTCCTATAAGTGCTATTTTCTTATTTGAGGGAATATACAAACTGGTGTTATCTAATAAGACTTTTTTACCTATTTTTAAAGAAAAATTATCAGCCTTTACAATAAATTTATTTTTTATTATATTGCTTTCAGGTGTTACAAAATGTATAGAATAATTTTCATTTGGTTTATCCTTTTTTTCTAAATGATTTAATCTTGTTTCAAGGGATTTTGTGTGACCTTCTAATTTTTCCTTTATTTCAGTTGCTTCTCTTTTATGAAGTCTTGCTTCTGAATTTCCCATTCTTTTTGGTGCTTTTCTTACTGATTTTGTAGTATTTTTACTTATATTTATTGCTTTTTCTAACCTGCTTTTTTCTTTTATATATTGTTCATACTCAAATATTTCTCTTGACAATTTATTTTCTTTTTGTTCTTTGTATAAAGTATAATTTCCAGTGTATTTAGTTAGTTTACCATTATCTATTTCAATAATATAATTACAAACCTTATTTAATAATTCTCTATCATGAGATATTAATAATAAAGTACCTTTAAAATTCGTTAATTTTTTTATAAGATATTCTATGTTAAATATATCTAAATTGCTTGAAGGTTCATCTGCAAGTAAAATATCTGGATTTTCATTTAAAGCTGTATTTATTGCCTTTAGCATTTGTTCTCCACCGCTGATTTTGATATTTTGATTTGCAGAAATATTATCTAACTGTTTTATATATGATAATTTACCATTGATTTTTATATTACCCGTATCTGGCTTTATTTCTTTTGCAATGATATTTAAAAAAGTTGATTTTCCAGAGCCATTTTTTCCAACTATACCGATTTTTTCGTTGTCTTGTATCATTAAATTAGATATTTCAAATAATTTTCTATCTCCAAAAGTTTTAGTAATATTTGTAAGATTTATTCTTTCCATTAAAAAT
Source organism: uncultured Clostridia bacterium (assembly GCA_944392635.1). GTDB lineage: Bacteria > Bacillota > Clostridia > TANB77 > CAG-508 > CAG-269. The sequence continues at coordinate 4,205 of CALXXH010000082.1, forward strand.
TCCTCCTTTATATACACTTTAAAGAAGGAATATTAAATATATTATATATTAAATTGCATGACTAATAAACCATTCTAAAAAGTGTAAGTATTAATTATTGTTATTTGATTTATTAGTAATTCTCATTTTTTCACCATTATTAAATGTTTTAATTTATATTAAACATCTAATACCTTTCTGTCACATTAAAATTATATCATATTATTTGTTTTATTTCAAACTAAGTTGCATTGCAGCTGTTTGTAATTGACCTACAAGGCTGTTGTATTCTGTTAATGCATCATTAGAACTAAACATTACCATATCATTTTGAATTTGCCATTTACCGCTGTTATTTTTTAAAAGGTCAATCATTTCTTGTTCTATATTTAAAATATTAATTACATCATCTAGTGAAGATTGAACTGTTTCTAATTCTTCTTGTGGTATTAATTCTGTTTGATTTCCTATTGCTACTTCTTTGTATAAATCAATAAATTTTTGTTTATCAGTTTTACCATCTATGTATGACATGATTTTTTCTTCTGTGAACATATTAGAAAATTCATTTTTTGCTTCTTCTAATTTAGCTTTAGTCTCAGTTATGTATGTAGTTGTTTGTACAAAATCTGGTCCATCTGTTTGATAATTTTCTGCTGTTACAAGATTAGTCATTGTTTCATCTTGTAGTAAAGCATTTACTTCTACTGTATAATTTACACTATCTTTTATATATTGTTTCACAGCTTGTTCTACAATTGCATAATCTCCAGTTGTAACTACACTATCTGTTTTTTGATTAAATGCTTCCATGTCTATTGTTTGCAAATCAGTTACATTTGTTATTTGGTCAATTGCTTGAATTTCTTCTTTAATTGCTAATTCTTGAGTAAATCCTTTTGCTATGTATATAGCAACACATCCTACTACAATTACTATTGTTACTATTGCAATAATTATTCCAATTATTAGTCCTTTTTTCTTCATAAAAATTCCCCCTTTTATTTTAAATTCAATATACTATATTTTGTATTGCATTACAATACTTTTAATAAAATATTATATTAAATTTTCTGGATTTAGTGCTTTTAGATTTTCTAAAACAAATTGACCATCTTTTCTAATTAATACATCATCAAAATATATTTCTCCGCCACCATATTCAGGTGTTTGTATATTTACAATATCCCAATGTATAGCTGATCTATTGCCAGTATATTCCTCCTAAATTCTTAATTTAAAAGTTTTTGGTGCATATTTATATACTAAAATTAAAGATACTATACAATATATTATGCTAAAGATAATTGTTGAAATACCAAATATGTATGTTGGCATTTTGATTTGCAACATTGCATAACATACAAAGTATGTAATTGTTTGAGCAATTGTATATGTACTGCTTTTCATTTCAATATTTACATTGTATGGTTGTAATAAATAATATAGTATTAAATAATGTACTGAAAAGAATATACTCATTGCTATTATAGAAATAAATAAAATAGCATAATTTAATGGATTGTCTGTTCCTCCTGTTAGGTATAAAATTAGAGGAAGACCTATTGCTATGACTATTGCAGGTAATAAATTGATTTGTATTAAAGTTTTTAGTCTTTCTTTAAATAATGATAAAATTACTTTTGGTGTTTTATAAAATCTATATGTTAGCATACTGTGGTCGCAGTTCATGAACATTGCTTGTGTTACAACAGTTCCTCTGTTTATAATATACATTATGAATACAAAATAAGGTAAATATCTTAAAGTAAAATCATTTATTTTTGTTCTTATTTCTGGATATAACTGTATAGCTAATACAATCGCTATAAAAATAAATAAAGTAATTATAGCAGTTTTCTTAGCAGATTTTGTTAGTATCTTTTTATGTCTTTTTACAAAAAGATCATGAAAATATGCAAATCCATTTTTATTACTAGTATCTTTAATGTCTAATTCAATTTGTTTTAGTGAAGTATCTTGCATAACTTGCGAACTTTTTTGATTTTGTATCACATATACATTACTTTGTGTTAAAAGTGCTTTATACATTCTTTTATACTCATCAAATTTTATTACATATTTAAAACTAAATATACCAAATATTAAAGTTATCAAAAAAATGATTAAGAATATTGTTTGGTTAATAGTAATACCCAATATAGGTAAGCCATATGCAAGTATTAAAAATATTCCTACTAATGTCCATAATATTTTAGTTGGTAAATTTTCATTTCTTACTTTTCCAGTTTTTTTGTAGTCCCATAAAAGATATGTATTAAATAAAGTTTTTAGTATTATTGCATATATTGGCAT
>CALXXH010000083.1 GCA_944392635.1 uncultured Clostridia bacterium
ATGCTGTCACAAAATCAATTCATAGATAGCAAATTAAAAATATTCCTAAGCTTCATAATTGCAGGTGGAATTTCTAACATAATAGATAGAATATTTAGAGGCTATGTATTAGAATGGATTAAAATTCCAAATATAGGTTGGTTACCAATATTCAATATAGCAGATGTATTTGTATTAATTGGTTGGATACTAGTGGTAGGAAATTTTGCATATTTCACAGCAGAAGAATGGAAAAATAAAAAAAGAAATAATGTGAAATTAGAAGATAAAGACAAAAAAGAGGGATAATATTGAAAAGATTCATAGTAAAAAAGGAAGAAGAAAATAAAAGAATAGATAGTTATTTAGCTTCAAAAAATGAAGATTTATCAAGAGTTGCAATACAAAGATTAATTACAGAAGAAAAGATAAAAGTAAATAACAAAAAAACAAAAGCTTCATATAAAGTGCAAGAAAATGATGAAATCACATTAGAAGAAGAAAAGCCAAAAGAAACTACTTTAAAAGCACAAAATATACCATTAGAAATAATATATGAAGATGATGATATAATAGCTGTAAATAAACCAAAAGGAATGGTAGTACATCCTGCAAATGGAAATCCAGATGGAACTTTAGTAAATGCAATAATGGCAATTTGTAAAGATAGTTTATCAGGAATAGGTGGAGAAATTAGACCAGGAATAGTACATAGATTAGATAAAGACACTTCAGGAATTATAATAATAGCAAAAAATGATAAAGCACATATAAATTTAAGTGAGCAAATAAAAAATCATGAAGTCAAAAAAACATATATAGCAATAGTAAGAGGTATAGTAAAAGAAAATCAAGCAACAATAAATATGCCAATAGGAAGAAGTGAAAAAGACAGAAAAAAGATGGCAGTAACAAAAAAAGGAAAAGAAGCTATAACCCATTTCAAAGTATTAAAAAGATTTAATGATTACACAGTATTAGAAGTAAATATAGAAACAGGAAGAACACATCAAATAAGAGTACATTTAGCACAAATAGGATATCCTTGCATAGGAGATGAAACATATTCAAGTGGAAAAAATAAATGGGGAATAAAAGGACAAGCACTACATGCAAAAAGCTTAGAATTTAAACACCCAATAACAGGTAAAAAAATGAAATTAGAAGCAGAGTTACCAGAATACATGAAAAAATTAATAGAAGGAATTTAAAATGGAAGAAATTAGATTACAAAAATATATAGCTGATTGTGGAATAACATCAAGAAGAAAAGCAGAAGAACTAATTAAACAAGGAAAAATAAAAGTAAATGGAAAAGTTATAACAGAGCTAGGAACAAAGATAAATCCACAAAAAGATATTGTTATATATAACAATAAACAAATAAAAAAAGAGCAAGAATATGTATATATATTATTAAATAAACCGATTGGATATGTAACAACAGTAAAAGATCAATTTGAAAGACAATCAATATTAGATTTAGTAAAAGTAAAAGAAAGAATTGTTCCAGTAGGAAGGCTAGATATGTACACATCAGGCGCATTAATTTTAAGCAATGATGGGGATTTTGTATATCAAGTTACACACCCAAAACACGAAATAGATAAAACATATACTGTTACAATAAAAGGAATTGTGAAAGATGAAGAAGTAGAACAACTAAGAAAAGGTGTAAAAATAGAAGAATATATTACAAAACCAGCAAAAGTAAGGATTTTAAAAATTGATGAAGATAAAAAACAATCAAGACTTGAAATAACAATACATGAAGGAAAAAATAGACAAGTAAGAAAAATGTGTGAAGCAATAGGACACAAAGTTTTAGCTCTGCATAGAAGCAAAATAGCAGGAATTGATGTTAAAGACTTACCTTTAGGAAAGTGGAGATATTTAACTAAAAATGAAGTTGAAAAAATTATTAAAAATAATGTAAAATATTGAAAAATAAAATCAAAAAATATATAATAAGACAAACAAAGGAAAAAGGAGCAAATAACAAATGAATACATTTAAATTTATGCCAGAAGGTTGGAATAATGAGATTAGTAAATTAGAAACAACACAAGATATAATAGATAAAATGAACAATGAAGAAGTACTACAAGGACTAGTTAAAAGCTGTGATGAAAAATACAATCTACATATAAACTTAGGAAATGGAATTACAGGAATAATTCCAAGAGAAGAAGTAGAAGCAATAAATCTTGAAGAAACAGGATTACCAAAAACAAATTTATGCACAGGAAAAGTACACAAATTTGTACAATTTAAAATAAAAGATGTAGAAAATAATAAAAATATAATATTATCAAGAAAAGATGTACAAGAAGAAGCTTTAAAATGGATAAAAGATGAATTACAAGTAGGTCAAAAAGTAGAAGGAATAGTTAAGAATATAAAACCATATGGAGCATTTATAGAAATAGGTGGAGGAGTTGTAGGAGTAGCACATATAGAAGATTTATCAATTGCAAGAATAAAAAGTCCATCTGAAAGGCTAAAAATTGGACAAAAGGTTGAAGTTGTGGTAAAATCTATAAATAGGGATGATGGAAAAGTAATTTTGTCATATAAAGAAACCCTTGGAACTTGGGAAGAAAATGCTCAAAAATTTTCACAAGGTACTAGAACAAAAGGAATTGTTAGAGAAACAGAAAAAAATAAAAATGGCATTTTTATTGAATTAACACCTAATTTAGTAGGAATGACAGAATATGAAGAAGGCTTGCAATATGGACAAACTGTAAATGTATATATAAAGAAAATAGATCCACAAAAGAAAAAAATTAAATTATCAATTATAGAATAGAAATTTCTATTTTAAAGGAGGAATTAAAATGGTTGAAGATAACCAAATTAAAGCACAAGTATCACCATTTGCAATTAGAGAAGGTGAAATTAAAACATTTGATGGAAAAGATGGCTATGTATCAATGAATCAAATTGTACATAAAATTAACATTGGACATATCAATGAAATTCATTTTGCTATCTTAGAATTAGTAAATGAATTTGAGTTTATAACTTCAAGACAATTATATCAAATGCTAGAAATTAAGGGAATTGATCCAAAATCACAAGATAAACTAAACAACAAACTAGATCAATTAGTAAAATCTAAAATCTTAACTAGATATTATTTTACATCTGATGAAGGAAAAGGGATTTATCGTATATATTGTCTAGAAAAAATGGGAAAATATTTATTAAATTCTAAAGAAATAGAATGTAAATGGCAACCATCAGACAACACAAAACCAGTTCCAATGATTAAAAAGAGACTTGCCGGAAATCAAACAATAATTGCATATTTAAGAAAAGTTAAAGCATTTGATAGTTATACAGTAAAACCAGCAATTACTGCAAAAGTTGCAGGAAAACTATTTAAAGCAACAGGTGGAGCTGTAAAATTAACAAAAAATAATAAATCAATACAATTCGTATTTGAAGTAATAAGAAGAGAACAAGACTGGGAAAAGAAATTAGTAGAAAAAATGAGATTATATAAAGACTTCTATGAAAATTATGTACCAGGAGATTCAGGATTTAGTGGTATGCCACAATTAATCCTAATATGCGAAGATGAAAAACATATGGCAGAAAGTTTTAAAGAAATTGTAAAAAATCAAGTAGAAATACCACAAATAAAATTATATTTCTCAACAGATTTAAGACAAAATGAGGAAACATTAGAAAATACACTAGTAGAATTTAAGCTAGTAGATGGAAAATATAAAATGGAAAATGTTGAATTAAAATTATTAGGAATGTAAATAAAAAAGTTTTAGACAATCTCTAAAACTTTTTTTGCTCTTTCTACATCATCATTATTTGCATCTCTAACACCGTCTAACTCATACTTTAAACAAAGCTTTTCCCATTTATATTTTCCCATACTATGATAAGGAAGAATTTCAACTTTTTGAACATTAGACAATGAATTAATAAAATCTCTTAATTTAAGCAAATCATCAGTATCATCAGTATATCCAGGAACCAAAACTTGTCTAATCCATACAGGAATATTATTATCACTTAAATATCTAGCAAACTCTAATTCCAATTTATTACCCACACCAACTAAAGATTTACACTTTTCATTATCAATATGTTTAATATCTAACAAAACTAAATCAGTTAAACTTAAAAGCTTTTTAATATCATCAGTCAAAGCAACCATTCCAGAAGTATCAATACAAGTATGAATGTTATATTCTTTTAATTTGTTAAACAAAGCAATTAAAAAATGTACTTGAAGTAATGGTTCTCCACCAGTAACAGTAATGCCACCATCTGGCTCAATATAGTTTCTATAACGTAAAATCTTATTTAAAATCTCATCCAAAGACTGATAATGACCACCATTAATATCCCAAGTATCTCTATTGTGGCAATATTTGCATTGCAAATGACAACCTTGTAAAAACAATACAAAGCGAATTCCAGGACCATCAACGGTTCCAAAAGATTCTATTGAATGAACTTTAGCATAATATTGCAAATCTTTATTATTATTAGACATATTAATTTCCTTTCCTATTGGTTAATTCTGGGACAGTTTTAGAGTGACCATTTTTGGTTATAATAGGGACGTTACTTTTAAAGGTCCGTCCCATAATCCCTGTTTAAATTCTTTCATGAATTGTTCTGTGGATTACATCTAGTTGTTGTTCTCTTGTTAGTTTTGTAAAGTGTACTGCATATCCAGATACTCTTATTGTTAATTGTGGATATTTTTCAGGATGTTCCATTGCATCTTCTAATAAGCTTCTATCAAATACATTTACATTTATGTGATGACCTGTTTGTTTGAAATATCCATCAAGCATTGTAATTAAATTTGTAATTCTTTGATCTTCTGTTTTACCAAGTGTTCCAGGTGTTATTGAAAATGTATATGAAATTCCATCTTCTGCTGAATCAAATGGTAATTTTGCAATTGAGTTCATTACTGCTAATGCTCCATTTGTATCTCTTCCATGTAATGGATTTGCTCCTGGTCCAAATGGTTCTCCAGCTCTTCTTCCGTCTGGTGTATTTCCTGTTGCTTTACCATATACAACATTTGAAGTTATTGTTAATATTGATAAAGTATGTTTTGAATGTCTATATGTTTGATGTTTTCTTAATTTATTCATAAAATTCTTTGTAATATCAACTGCTATTTGATCTACTTTATCATCGTCATTTCCAAACTTAGGAAAATCTCCTTCTACTTCATAATCAACAGCAAGTCCTTCTTCATTTCTAATAACTTTAACTTTTGCATATTTTATTGCAGATAATGAGTCAGCTACAACTGATAATCCAGCTATACCACAAGCCATTGTTCTTATAATTTCTCTATCATGTAAAGCCATCTCAATTGCTTCATATGAATATTTGTCATGCATATAGTGAATTGCATTTAAAGCCTTAATATATATTTTTGCTACATAATCCATCATCTGATCAAATTTTGTCATTACTTCATCATAATCTAAATAGTCGGTTGTAATTGGAGCAAAAATTGGTGTAACTTGTTTTCCAGAAACTTCATCTCTACCACCATTAATTGCATATAATAAAGTTTTAGCAAGGTTTGCTCTAGCACCAAAGAATTGCATTTGTTTACCGATTTTCATAGGAGATACACAACAAGCAATTCCATAGTCATCACCTAAAGTAATTCTCATTAAATCATCATTTTCATATTGAATTGAAGAAGTTTCAATAGACAATTTTGTAGTATACTTTTTAAATCCTTCTGGAAGTCTTGTAGACCATAAAACTGTCATATTTGGTTCTGGTGCAGGTCCTAAGTTTTCTAATGTGTGTAATAATCTAAAAGAATTCTTAGTAACTAAAGTTCTACCATCAATTCCCATTCCACCAATACTTTCAGTAACCCAAACTGGATCTCCACTAAATAATTCGTTATACTCAGGTGTTCTTAAGAAACGAACTAATCTTAATTTCATAACAAAATGGTCCATGATTTCTTGAGCTTCTTCTTCAGTAATAGTACCGTTTTTTAAATCTCTTTCAAAGTATATATCTAAAAATGTAGATGTTCTACCTAAACTCATAGCAGCACCATTTTGGTCTTTTATAGCTCCTAAATATCCAAAATATAGCCATTGTACAGCTTCTTTTGCGTTACTTGCAGGTTTAGAAATATCAAAACCATATTTTGAAGCCATAACTTTTAATTCATTTAATGCATTTATTTGTTCACTAATTTCTTCTCTTTGGCGAATAACTTCTTCTGTCATTTCATCAACATTTAAAACTTCTAATTCATCTTTCTTTTCATTTATTAAAACATCAACACCATATAAAGCAACTCTTCTGTAATCACCTATAATTCTTCCACGACCATAACCATCAGGTAATCCTGTTAATAGATGAGAACTTCTTGCAGCTCTAATATCAGGTGTGTATA
>CALXXH010000084.1 GCA_944392635.1 uncultured Clostridia bacterium
TGAACAATACCTGTACCATCTGTTAATGTTACATAATCTCCATGGATTACTTCAAATGCTTTTCCTTCTACTTCTCCAAATGGCATTAGTCTTTCATATTTTGTTCCTAGTAATTCTTCACCTTTAAATGTTTTTACAATATCATATGGTGTTTCTTTTAGTACTGTTTCAATTAAGTCTTTTGCTAATATATAGTTTTCATATACTGGTTCATCATCTGTTCCAATATTTGCTTTTACTTCTGCATATTCGTATGATTTATTAACACAAAGTGCTAAGTTTGAAGGTAATGTCCATGGTGTTGTTGTCCAAGCTAAAAAGTATGTGTTATCCTTTCCTTCAACTTTAAATTTAGCAATACATGTTAAATCTTTTACATCTTTATATCCTTGTGCTACTTCATGTGAAGACAAAGCAGTTCCACATCTTGGACAATATGGCATAACTTTATGTCCTTCATATAGAAGTCCTTTTTCCCACATTTGTTTTAAAGCCCACCATACTGATTCGATATATTCATTATGATATGTTACATATGGATTATCCATATCAACCCAGAAACCTACTTTGTTTGTCATTTCTTCCCACATATGAACATATGTGAAAACACTTTCTTTACATTGTTTAACAAATTTTTCTACTCCATATTCTTCTATTTGTTGTTTACCTGAAATTCCTAATTTTTTCTCAATTTCAAGTTCAACTGGAAGTCCATGTGTATCCCAACCAGCTTTACGAATTACCTTATATCCTTTCATTACTTTGTATCTTGGAATAATGTCTTTTATTACCCTTGTTTCAATATGTCCAACATGTGGCTTTCCATTTGCTGTTGGAGGTCCATCATAAAATGTAAAATATCTTTTGCCTTCATTCATAGCAAAGTTCTTTTTAATGATGTCTTTTTTCTTCCAACCTTCTGCAACTTCTCTTTCAATTCCTACAAAACCTTCTTTTGGCAACTCTACTTTCTTGTACATAAAACTCCTCCTTTATCATATTCAAATTTTATTCTCAAACAAATCAAAATTAGTATATTGTGCATTTTTGCTGAATTATCAAGCTGAAATTGTACTTTTGTACATTGAAGTTTGATAATGAAACGAAAATGTGCAAGATGCTGATTTTCATTTGTTTAAAATCAAAAAAGCTATTTCAATCCTATATATATTAGGACGAAATAGCTTAAATTCCGCGGTACCACCTATTTTAACAAACAAAATTTGTTCTCTCATTCTTCTTTTAACGCAAGATTACGGCTAAACTTACTTATTTTCAGTTTAACAACAACATAGGTGATAATAAATAATTTTTACTTACCAAATTCACAGCAACCTTTGGCTCTCTTTAAGTTATTATATTATTTACCGTGTCCTTGTTTTTGTTTTTTCTATTACATTGCTAAATATTATATCATGTTTTTTGGATTTTGCAAGGGGTTTTTAAAAAAATTCTAGCATATAAAAAGAAATCTATGTTAATTTTCCAGATTTCTTTTATACTAAGTTTAATTTATTTATTTTTTTCTTGTTGTTCATAAAAAACTCTTTTTATTTCTTGTGCATTTTTTACTTGTGGAAAAATCCATCCATCTCCAAAAGAATTTATAGTAACTGTTTCATATTTCATAATATAACTAACCACCAAGCCCTATAAATGAAAAGTAGCCATAATAATGCCAATAGCCATGCAACTAAGAGCAATAACATTTTTAATAATTTTGATTTTACACACTTAACTTGAAACTGTCAAATTTTAGCTATTAATGTTATTCCATTTGTGTTCTTTGCTATTTTCTTCATATGTTTTCTCCTCCCTTTATTATGTATCTTATATATACCTTATTTACAAATATCTTACAACGAATTTAAAACCACACTTTGTCGTTTTTCTTCCACATTATCGCTGTTTTTGTTGAATATAAAAGGGATTTGGAGTTTTATTTCCTAATCCCTACCTTTATATTACATTTTTATTACAAATTCTAATTTTGTATTAAAGTTGTTGGGTCTATTGGTAAAGAATCTTTCCAGATTTCAAAATGTAAATGTGGTTCATCTGCAATTTCAAAAACTGCTGTATTTCCAACTGTTCCAATTGCCTGTCCCTTTTCTACTTTTTCACCTTCTACAACAAACTCACTAGTTAATAAATTTGAATAAATTGTTTGATATTGTTCATCATGTTCAATTACTATCGTTAATCCATATCTTGGATCATTTTTTATTGATTTTACTGTTCCTTCTTCTGCAGCTTTTACAACTGTTGTTTTATCTGCTTTTATATCAATTCCTGTATGAGTTGTCCATTCCTGTAAAGTATTAGAATAAATCAAATTATCCTTTGCATATTCTCTCACTATTTCTCCTTCTACTGGTTTTACAAATATCCATTCTTTTTTTGTTTCTTTTTCTTGGCTTTCTGCATTTGTTGCAGTAGTAGAATTTATACTATTTGCAGTATTAGTACTTTTAGTTGTATTATTTGTATTTACTGTATTAGTTGTATTTGATGTTGTATTTGTATTATTTGAATTAGATATATTACTTGTATTGTTTGTACTATTAATCTCATTTTTAGATTCCTCAACTGATTTTCCTATCTGTGTACTTGCACTTTCTGTATTTGCTGTTGTATTATTTGCTATATTTGCCATTTCTTCTAAAGACATTGTACTGTTTTTCACTTCGTCATTTAAATTTTTACTGTATAAGAATAAGGCGGTTACTATTATTGCTAAAACAACAACTCCTATTCCTGAGTATAAAATAATTTTGTCACTTGCTGACATTTCTTTCATTCTATTATTTCTTGCCATTGATATTCTCCTTTCAAATACTTTGTTATTACAAGTATTTCCTATTTTAAGAAGAATATACATTAAATTATATAATTTTGTTTCATTGTATTTAGAGGAAGATGTTATAATATATTGAGTAAATTTCGAATGCGATTGAAGAATATTTAGAATTTCTTAAATGATTTTATGGAAAATGTTCGCGTCGAACAAAGTGAGGACTAAGTGAAAGGGTGCCATAAAATCATCTTAGAAATTCTTAATAATCATATTGAGCCGAGAAATTTAAGAAATATATTATAACATCTTCCTGTTTTATTCTTCTTATTACATGTAAAATAATAAATTATAGATTACTTATTTCAACACCTGCATAAAAATGATGAATTATATCTTCACAATTTTTTCCTTGCTTTGCTAAGCTATCTGCACCTGTTTGGCTCATTCCAACTCCATGACCATAACCTTTTACAGAAAACTTTATATTTCCATTTTCTTTTATAATCTCAAAATTTGTTGACCTTAAACCTAAAATCGTCCTTGCTTCTGTTCCTGAAATCTCATGATTTCCAAATTTAACAGTTTTTACTCTGTTACTATCTGTATATTCCAATATTTTAACATCTTCATCATTATTAAAATCTATTTGTATATCACTATATTTTTCTTTTAATTTTGTTAATAATTCATCTTGTGTAAGTACAACTTCTGATGCATATTGAGTATATGCATCTTCTCCAGATGTTTCCACTACTTGTAAATATGGCATATTGCTTCCTCCACCCCATACATTTACAGGTAATTCTGTTGTTCCTCCACTATTTGAATGAAAAAATGCATTTATTGGTTGATTGTTGTATGTAATTATCTTTCCTGATGTTTCACTAACACATTGTTCTATTTTTGCCCAATTGCTTTCTCTTAAATTCTCATCCCATCTATTTAATCTGTCTTCCTTTGATATCCAAGCTTGACAACATGTAGAGTCGTCACATATATCTGCATTATCATGTTTTTTGTTTTGAATTTTGTAAATAGTATATGTCCTTGCAACTATTGCTTGTGCCTTTAATGCCTCCAATTCAAAATCTGCTGGCATTTCTGCAGATACTACATTACACAAATATTCATCTAATTTTACTTCTTCAACTTCTCCTGTTTCATGGTGTAATAGCTTTATGGTTCCATATTGCTTGTAATCATATGTATTAAGATTCTGCTCTGTTGTACTATTCTCTGTTTGACTTTGTTCAATACTTTCAATTTCTGTGCTTGTTGCCATATCTCTTTTAGTTAATAAAGCTGGTAGTATAAAACATATGAAGATAAATATTAAAAAATATATTGCAATTTTTTTCATAATTCTATCTTCTCCTTCCAACATTTCTATTTGCTACATTCATTTATCCTTTTATTTCAAGATATGTCACAGAATGGACAAAAACGTTCATTAAGAAACATCCCCAATAAGACAATCTTTCATATTTTCTAATATTTTCTTTTCAATTCTTGATACCTGAACTTGACTAATTCCTAATATGCTTGCTACTTGGGCTTGTGTTTTTTCTTTGTAATATCTAAGTAATATTAATTTTTTATCTCTTTCTTTTAAATCTTTTATTAATTGTCCTATAGCTAACTTATTTGTAATTGTTTCTTCTTCATTTTTATTAGTTGATAATGTATCTAACAAATTAATAGTTTTTCCATCTTTATTATTTATATGTTTTGAACTCTCAATTGATGACACAGGGCTTGTAGCTTCTATTGCAAGTATTACATCTTCTACATCTACTTTAAGTTCTTTTGCTATTTCTTTTACTTTTATTTCCTCTCCTTTTTTATTCAATATCTCTTTTTGTAATTCTCTTATTTTTATTCCTAAATCTTTAATACTTCTACTAACTTTAACTGGTCCATCATCTCTTATATATCTTTTAATTTCTCCTATCATATATGGAACTGCATATGTTGATAATTTAACATCAAAATCACTGTTAAACCTTTTTATTGATTTTATAAATCCTAAACTTGCTATTTGGTATAAATCTTCTGGTTCATAACCTCTACCATAGAATCTTTTTACTATACTCCATATAAGTCCATTATTATCCTTTATCAAATTTTCTAATGCTACATCATCCCCATTTTGAGCTTTTTTAATCTCTTGTATATAATCTTGGCACATAGCATACTCCTTATTCATTAGTTAACATTTGAAATTCTTGTTCCTCATTTTCTACTTTCTCTTTTATGGTTTTTACCATTGTAACTTTAGTTCCTAACCCTAATATAGATTCAATTTCCATACTATCCATGAAACTTTCTATTATAGTAAATCCCATCCCTGACCTTTCTAAATTTGGCTTTGTTGTATATAGAGGCTCTTTTGCTGCTTCTATATCTTCTATTCCTTTTCCTTTGTCTGAAATTTCAATTATTATTTTATTATCTATTAACCTGCACATAACTTTTATCAATCCTTGTTTATCTTCATAACCATGAATAATACTGTTCGTTACAGCTTCTGATACAGCTGTTTTTATATCTGCCAATTCTTCAATAGTTGGGTCTAACTGTGCTGCAAAAGCTGCAACTGCAACCCTTGCAAATGCTTCATTACTAGACTTACTTATAAATTCTAATTTCATTTCATTATCAAACTTATCTTTCATCCTTTTTAATCCTTTCTTAATAAATTAAGAAGCTTTTGCATCTTCTATTATTGGAATTAATCTTAAAATTCCACTCATTTCAAAAATCTTTTTCACACTTCCTTGTACATTTGTCATTTCCACTTTTGCACCAATCATCGTTGCAAATTTGTACCTACCTATCATTAGACCTATTCCCGCACTATCCATGAAAGAAACATTATCAAAATCAAATACAATTCTTTTTGGCATATATCTCTCAATCTCATAATCAACCTTCCCCCTTATCTTTTGAACATTATGGTCATCAATTTCATCTGTCATTTTAAAGACTAACAGCTTGTCTTTCTCATAAAACTTAGATTCCATTTTTGCCTCCTTTGTATTTTTCTAGTTGAATTATATTACTATTTACAGTATTTTCCAAGAGTAAAAAATAAGAAGTTTTGTCGATTTATTAGAAGTTTTCGACAAGGATTTTAAAAAGAAAAAACTGATACATATTGTATCAGCATCTTATAATAATATTAAATTATTTAAGTAATTGTTTTAATATTTTATCTATATTAGGGAAAACAATATTTTTCATTCCATGGTTATATAAACTTAAAACTTTATTTGCCTTATAAATTATTTCTGTCTGTAATTTATTAGACAATGTGATTGCTACATTATAATATCTAAGGCTTACCATTTTGTGGTAAGCCTCGAATTTAAACACTCTCTCATTTATTAGTCGTTTCAATAATTTTTAAATATTCTTTAACATCTCTTTGTATTTTGCTAGTTTTTCTTTTTCTTCATCTATTTTTGCTTGT
>CALXXH010000085.1 GCA_944392635.1 uncultured Clostridia bacterium
GTTCCAAATGCTATTTTTTCATAATGTTTCATTGCAAGTCTTTTTGGTACTAATTCTCCAAATATTAATGTGAAGAATGATAATATTATTGTAATTACTACAATTGATATATTTTTCCATGCAATTAAGCTTATAAATGGCATTAGGTCATATAGCATTGGTGCTAATTTTTCTGCAAAAGCATCAGATGCAAACGCGCTTGATAAAAATCCTGCTAGTGTAATTCCTATTTGTATTGTTGCTAAAAATTTGCTTGGTGTTTTTAGCATTTTTTCGATTTGTTTTGCTTTTTTATTTCCTTCTTTTGCTTGTTTTTCAATTTTTGCATCATTTAATGATATATATGCAATTTCACTTGCTGCAAAATATGCATTTACTAATATTAATATAAATAACACTATGAGTTGTGCTAACATTTTATTTTGACCTCTCCTTTTTCTTTTTATTGTACTCATTATATATGGTTTTTATTATTTTTTCAATAGATTTATTTAAATATAAATTTTTAAAAGACTAAATAATGATTTTATTTCTAAAAGTATTTATAAAGCAAGCTATACAATATTTTTAAACGGCTAAAAAATCCACTATAAATATAGTGAATTTTTTAATATTTCTTTACATTCCTGTAACTGGTAATTTTTTTACTTCTTTTGTTTTCTCTGTTTTATGTACTTCATATTCTGGTTCATCTTCTTTTGTATTATTAACTTCAATTGTTATTTGTTCATGTAAAGATAATTCAAATTCAATTAGTTCATCATATTCATGATAGCCTTCTATTCCTTTTGTTTCTCTTAAATAATATTTTCCTGGAACCACATTATTTATTTCAATTTTTCCTTCTTCATCTGTTTTTAATCCAGTATATACAACATTTTTATTTTCATCTAACAATTCAAATTCTACATTTGCTAATCTTTCTCCAGTTCCATCATCTTTTTTTATTATTATAATTTTTGTTTCGTTTTTTGGATATTCATCTTTTGTATTACCACTTCCATCTTCATATGTTGCAGCTGTTAATGCATAATCTTGAAGTGTGCTGTTAGGTGCTGTACCATATAATATTGGCTTAGTTTCAACTTTTGTTTCGACTGATATATTAAATTCTCCTTTTTCTGTTAAATTTTTAATTGGTATTAATACTTTAAATTTTTCATTTGCACCAAATGTATTTGTTTCTTGATTTTGTATATTAGTTAGTTTTATTCCTCCTAAGTCTCTTCCATTTTCTCTACTTAAAGTAATTGTATATGAAGTTATAGTACTATCTGCTGATATAGAAAATGTTTTTGATAAATAGTTTTTATCTATTTGGTCTTGTTTCCACTCATCATTATTTTTATTAATTTGAATTGTATTTGATATTTTTGTTTCATTAGAATTTTGTGCATTATTTAAAATTTGATTCATAGCATTTAATGTTCTTTGTCCTGCTACACCTATTGGTTCATAGTCTGCTGGATTATTTCCATGAATATAACAATATACTGCTTGTTTTGTTGCAGTAAATGCTTCTTCTTTACTTGCAACTCCCAATTCTTCTATTGTTTTATATGGATAACCATTTATAAGTACTCTCCATAATCCTACATCTGTAATTGCTTTATCTACTGAAACAGTATATCCATTACCTTCGGCCCCTTTCTTAGTTTTATCCAAGCAGTATGCCGGATATTGTCCTCCATCATAATCATATTGCACATATTTTACTATTACTATACTCCCTCTATATTTTAGTAATTGTCCACAATCTCCTACTTCATAGATATGTGCCGAATCTATATTTAAAGCTTGTGTCGAATTCATAAATACTAATAAGTTTAAAATAAGTACACAAAATATTAGAAATATTTTACTAAGTTTTCTTTTTATTTTTTTCAAATTTTATCGCTTCCTTTCACATATTTGATTTAAAATTTTAATTATTTGTATCTTCTGTTGCTTGTACACATCTTCTATAACTTGGTTCATTTTCTACACATGTTATTAGTGTTAATATGTTTTCTTCAGTATTTTCTAAGTATGACCAATCTGTATCTTCTACTATAACTTGTTTTGAAACAGTATATGTTCTCATATTACCATTATAGTAGTAGTTTATAATATCACCTTCTTTTAGTTTTTTTAAATTTGCAAAATAATTATTTTCATACCCTCTATTATGTGCTGCTAATCCAACATTTCCTATCCACGTGGTGGTTTCTTCAAAATGTCCAACAAACTTATTCATAACTTCTTTTGTAGTTCCTTCAGCAATTTCTGCCTTTAGAGAAATTGCAGGAATTTCAATATACCACTTTTTTTGTTCTTCTACTATAATTTCATTATTATTTGTATTATTGGAAATAGTGTTTTGAACTAAATTATTTTTTTCTTCTTTTTTTGCTTCTTCTTGATTTACTGAAAATCCTGCTCTTAAAGATGCTTTTTGAAATAACATATTTGAATTATAATAACAAAAATTAATGATTATAAATATTAAAGTAGATATTATAAAACTAGCTAGATTTATAAAGGTAGTTGTATAGTAATATTTTTTTATTTATTTATCATCTCCTTATTTAATTCTATTTCTTGGATTTTTTCGAAAAAATTTTTGAAATAAATTTTGATTTAAAGTTAACTTTCGATTATTATATTACATTTTTTTCCATTTGTAAAGTTTTTTTCATCGCAAATTTCGACAAAATATTCATTTTGTTATACCACACAAACCAAAACATAAAAAGAAATGTATTGATTTAAATTGGCAAATTTAATTAAATTTTCTAATTCAAAATCAATACATTAATATATTAATCTAGTTTTAAATCTAGTTCTATATAGAATTCTACACCATTATCATGGTTTATTACTCCATAACTATTTCCATAGTTATTCATTATTGCTCTAACAAATGATAATCCTATTCCTGTTCCTCCATCATTTCTATTTCTTGATTGATCTATTTTATAGAACCTATTCCATATTCTTGAAAGTTGTTCTTCTTCTATTTGCTCTCCTGTGTTAAATACTTTTATTCTTACTTTATTTTTTTCTATATCTATTACATTTTCTATTTCTATGTATTTTTTTCCATTAATTTCTTTTACATGTTTTATTGCATTTGTTAAATAATTTGTAATTACTTGTTCAATATAAAAGTCATCTGCTAATACATATATTTCTTCAGGTGTTTTAAATTGTACTTGTACTTGTTTTTCATCTAACATTACTTGTGATTTTCTTACTACTTCTTTTTCTAATTCTACAATGTTGAATTTTGTGTTATCAAATTCTCTTTTTCCATATTCTAGTTTCATTAATTCTAATAATTCTTTTACTAATTTGTCCATTTTGTTTGTTTCATCTAAAATAACTTCTGCATAAAATTTTCTACTTTCTTCATCATTATTTACATTCTCTAATAATCCTTCACTATATCCTTGAATCAAGGCAATTGGTGTTTTTAGTTCATGTGATACGTCTGAAATAAAACTTTTTCTCATTTCATCTATTTTAGATTTTTCTTCTATGTCTTTTTCTAGTTCTATATTTGTACTTCTTAATTGTTTAATCGTTTTTTCTAATTTTTCAGACATAACATTTATACTTTTTCCAAGATTATTTATCTCGTCCCCAGTATCTGTTATCCTGTATTTATGACTAAAATCTAAGTTTGACATTTTTTTTGCTATTTTGTTTAGTTCTAATATTGGTTCTGTGAATTTTTTTGATACATATGTTACTATTACTGCTGCAATTAGGATTGCAAATGCAGCCATTAGGTATAAGAAATTATTCGATATTCTTACACTTTCTTGTATTAGTGTTATTGGTAATCTTACATATAGTATGTACCCATTATCTAATGTTGCTGATAATAATATGTATGTTACATCATTTTCATTATCTTTTATTTTCTTTATTTGATAATTATCTTTTTCTTCTATTATTTCTCCTGAGTTGGCATATAATCCATTTGTCATTTCATTCATTTGATCTAAGGTTGAAAAGAAATCTTTATTTGATGTATATACATTTACATTTTGATTATTTTTGATTAATATATCAAAATTATTTTTTATGGCTATTTTTTCTAGTTGTGAACTTATATTTCCTGGTTCATTGCTATTATAATAATCATTAACTACTCTATATACTTCTTTTAGTCCTCTAGTTTTACTATATAAATAGAATTGTCCAAATACAAAGTTATTTACTAATATTAGGAATAAAATTATGAGCAGTATAATTAATGATAGTGTAATGAACAGCTTTACTCTTACAGATTTTAATGCTTCTTTTATTTGTTGTATTTTAGTACTCATTTTTTAACTTTTTCCTTTCAATTAAGAAGTTACAAAAACTTATTTCACCTCAAATTTATAACCTACACCTCTCATAGTTTTTATATATTTTCCTTTTTTTCCTAATTTATGGCGTATTTTTTTGATATGGCTGTCAATTGTTCTTGAATCTCCATAATAGTCATAATTCCACACATTATTCAAAATTTTATCTCTTGATAATGCAATATTTTCATTTTCTACTAAATATGTTAGTAATTCGTATTCTCTAAGGCTTAGTTCAATTGTTTTTCCATCAACTTTTACAGTTCTTCCTTCTTTATCTATTTCTATACCACCATAGTCTTTTGCTTGTTTTTCACTTGGTGTTGTTCTTTTTAGTATTGCTTCAACTCTTGCTACTAATATTTTTGGACTAAATGGTTTAGAAATATATTCATCTACTCCTAGTTCAAATCCAAATAATTCATCTTGTTCTTCTCCTCTTGCAGTTAACATTATAATTGGAACTTTTGAAGTTTGACGAATTTGTCTTAAAACTGACCAACCATCTAGTTTTGGCATCATAACATCTAATAATATTAATGAAATTTTATTTTTATTTTCTTCAAAAACTTCTAATGCTTTTTCTCCATCTTCTGCTTCTAATATGCTATACGCTTTTGCTACTAGAAAGTCTTTTATAAGTTTTCTCATTCTAGATTCATCATCAACAACTAATATACAATCATTAATCATTTTTGGTTCTCCTTTTCTTGTAAATTGTATGATATTTTATTAGCTAGAAATATCAATTTTTAAGTATTATACATGAATTTTATGTCTATTCTGTGAATTTTTGGGTTATTTTTTGGTCATATGTTTTAAGAGTATCACAAATTTATGATACTCTTAGTATGGGATTATTTATTTCTAACATACACATTTTGTGTATCATAAGCGACTTTTACATTTTCTTCTTCTAATATTTTCATAAGCTTATAATTTATATCTTCAACCTCTGCCAAATAACTATCATATCCTACTGAATCCGTGTATGTGTATATTAACATATTTATACCATTTTCATCAATATTATCATATCTTACGATAGTCTGGTCATCTAAAATACTTTCTCTTTCATGTAACATTTTTTCTACACGTTCTTTTAGTTTTTGTAATTTTTCTACTGGTGTTCCTAATTCTACTCTTAAATTTACTTTATATCTTCTTTGTTCCATTTTACTCCAGTTAATTACTGCAGAATCTGCTATTTTTGAATTTGGCACATTTAAAATAGAATTTTCAAATGTTCTTATTCTTGTTGTCCTAAATGTAATATCTTCTATTGTCCCTTCATAAGCATCCATTTCAATCCAATCCCCAACATTAAATGGCTTATCTAAAAATATTACTAATCCTCCAAATAGGTTTTTGGCTGTATCTTGTGCAGCTAGTGTAACAATTATTCCTCCAATTCCTAAACCTGCAACTAGTCCTGTTAAATCAATTCCTAATAATGCTAATACTATAAATACTGTAATTATATAAATTATTGCTCTTATTATTTTTAGTATAAATTCAACTGTTGTATCATCCATTTCTTTTTGAGATTTTTTTCTCATCTTTACTATTAATGTTGATTTAATTGTAAAGCTTTTTGCTAGTCCAATTGCAAATGCTACTATACTTATTACTTTGAATGCTAGTGTTACTATACGCATTATCTCATCATTTATATTTAATGGTCTTTTTAAGAATAGTATTGCTAAATATACTCCTAGCATTATAAAAAATACTCTTAATGGACTATAAAATGCACTTTCTTTTATATCTTTTGCCTTTTTACTTTTTAACTTAAACATTCTAATAATTGCATATGCAATAGTTGAGCTAAATATTCTAAAAAATATGATGATTCCTAGTGCAATTAATATGTCTATTATTTGCAATGATGTTATATTATTTATAAATTCATTAAATTGTTCCATC
>CALXXH010000086.1 GCA_944392635.1 uncultured Clostridia bacterium
TATTTAAGTCATTATTAATTCTTTTGTATTATATATTTTTCTATTTTAAAAGTCAATATTTTACGAAAATTTGTTTTACATGCTTTGATTTTCCGTTACAATTCACAACCTTTTTATAATTTTTTTACAGCTAGGATATTATATAAATAATTTTGCAGTACCGCGTAGCGCCCAAACGAGCCTTGTATAAGGCGAGTGCGATTGGAGCAACTTTCTTTCTATCAAAAGAAAAATAAATTTTTCTTTTGATAATCAGTATGTTGCGACAACAAGGTACAAAAAAATATTTATATAATATCCTAGCTAATAATAAATTTTTATTAACTGTGAATTGTAACGATTTTTCAATTTAAAAACAAGCTAAAATTAATATAATATTATATTATATAAAAAATTCAGCTTGTTTATTTATAATAAAAATTAAATTTAATTTAAAAATTAGTTTTTATGTGTTATTTTCACCTTCTAGCATATTTACAGTATCTTCATATATTTCATCTATACTTTTTTGTGATTGACTATATTCACTTTGTATTTTTCTTAAATTATTCATTTGCTCTGTATTTCTGTTAGATATATTCATGTAGGCTAATAGCAATATTACACAAAACAATAGCATTGCAACTAATACAAATAGTGTTACTGAACCTTTTTCTTGTTTTAATCTCATTTTTATTCCTCCTACAATCTTTTGTTTATACTTACATATTACATTTTCATTTTTGGTTTGTCAATATATTTAAAATTATTTATTATTTATTTTTTCTCAAATTTTCAACTATTTCTATTAAATTTTTTATTAAATAGCTGGCATCTTCTTTAGTATTTTCTTCTCCAAATGTTACTCTTAAAGAACTATTTGCAAGTTCACTTGATAATCCAATCGCTGTTAATACATGTGATGGTGCTTCTACACCAGAACTACATGCAGAACCAGTAGATGCACATATTCCTATTTCATCTAATTTTAATAGTAATGTTTCTCCTTTTATTCCTTTAAATGAAAAGTTTGTATTTCCTGGTAATCTTTTTTCTCTATCTCCATTTAGTTTTACATCTTGAACATTTTCTTCAATTTGTTTAATAAAATAATCTCTCAATTCTTGAAGATATTTCATATGATTTTCTAAGTTGTTTTTTGCAATTTCACATGCTTTTCCCAATGCCACTATTTCTGCTACATTTTCTGTTCCGGCTCTTTTGTCATTTTCTTGATGTCCTCCATCTATGAATTTTTCAAATTCTATTCCTTTTTTTATATACAATGCTCCTATTCCTTTTGGTGCATTTATTTTATGACCTGATAGTGATAAACTATCTATTCCCATTTTTTGCACATCTATTGGTATATTTCCACATGCTTGAACTGCATCTGTGTGAAAAATTATATTATACATTTTTGTAATTTTAGATATTTCTTCAATTGGTTGTATTGTCCCTATTTCGTTATTTGCTGTCATAATGCTAATTAATATAGTATCCATACTAATTACTCGTCTTAATTCATCTAGATTAATTTTTCCATTCTCATCAACACTTAAATATGTTACTCTATATCCTTGCTTTTCTAAACTTTGACATGTATGTAGAATTGCAGGATGTTCTATTTTGGATGTTATTATGTGTTTTCCTTTTTTTCTATATGCTTTTGCTATTCCCTTTATTGCCGTGTTATCACTTTCTGTTCCACAACTTGTAAAGTATATTTCTTCTGGATTACAATTGATTAATTCTGCTACTTGTCTTCTTGCTTTTTCTATCGCTCTTTTTGCTTTTCTTCCAATTGAATATAGTGATGAAGCATTACCATATTCTTCTTTTAAATATGGTAGCATTTCCTCTAAAACTTCACTTTTTACTTTTGTTGTGGCTGCATTATCAAAATATCTTATATCCATTTCTTTTTTCTCCTATTAAAAGATTTTTTACAATTCATCTTTATTAATATAATACTAATTATCTTTTGATGAATTGTAAATTAAAATATTATTTTATATATAAAATGCATTTTTATATTTTTTGGTTACTTTGATTTTTAATTTAATTAGTTAATATTTTTTTGATTTTTTCTATGCTTTGAATTCCTGCTTTATATCCATATTTATAACATGCATCAAGTTTTTCAGTATCTAATAATCCTGTTTTGTCTGTTTGCACTGTTAATATATAGTCACTTATTTTTAAGTCTTTTTCTGCTATTTTATTACCCATAATGTCTAATGTTCTCATTGCTATATCCATCATATTGCTTTCATCTGTTATATCATCTGCTTTAAAATTTACTGCAATTACCTTGTCTGCTCCTTGTAATTTCACTTCTTTTACTGGTATATTATCTAATATTCCTCCATCTAAGAATTCGAATTTTTTATATTTACATGGTGAAAATATTGCAGGAAAGCTACTACTTGCTCTTACTGCTTTTCCAACAGAAATGTCACTTATATATTTTTCTTCATTTTCTTTTGGCTTTTGATTTGTGAAAATATATTCTTGTGATGATGCAATATCTACTGTTGGTATTACTAATGGCATTTTTGTAATATCTAAAATCTTTTTTACTCCTTTTCTACTTGCTAAATGGTCAAATGCTTTTTCTATTTTTTCTCCAGTTTTTAGTCCTGTTACACATACTTTCTTGTTTTTCATAAATCCACCTATTCCTGTTATTATTGGTGTTGCATTTATTTCTACAATTTCTTTTGCATATCTTTTGAATATTATATAGATGTAATATGGAGAATATCCCATGGCATATAAAGAGGCAATTAGGCTTCCTGAGCTAGTTCCTCCTATTATGTCTATTTTTATTTTGTTATCTTCTAATGCTTTTAATACTCCTGCATGTGCAATTCCTCTGATTCCTCCACCTGATAAAGCTATTCCTAGTTTCAATTTTTCACCTTCTTTTTTATTATTATTTACTATTTTTTATGTTTCTAAACCAAAAATGTTACAATATGTTTTTTAGTTATGGATATGCTGTTTTTTATAACGAACAAATCTAGCTTCGCTAGACCTTTTCTCTTTTTTTAACATTTATTATATTAATTTAAGGTCTAGCAAGAAGCGTATAAGATTTGTTGTCGCGAAAAATTGCATAGCAATTTTTCTGTGTATCTTTGTTTTTTAAGTTATAGGAAATGCAGTTTCCTATAACTTAAAAAAACTAGTAAATAAGAATTTTATATAATTCTTATCTACTAGTTTAATATCTTTTTTATTTAATTTTATACTCTCAAATCTTCAAAATAGAATTCTCCAAAATTGTATGTTACTTTATGATATGGGCCCATGAAAATTGGATCTATTTCATTTTGTAAGTCATATATTGGCTCTAATATTATTTCTCCATTTTTGTTAATTACTCCCCATTTTCCGTCTTTTTTTATTCCAGCAAATCCATATTCATTTATTTCTGTTACACTATCATATTGATAATCAATTATTACACTTCCTGTTTTATCAACAAATCCCCATTTTCCTTGTTCATTTTTTGAAGCAAATATTGAATTATTTGGATATGCTTCAACATTTGTAATTTCATTTCCTTGTTTATCAAAATACTTTATTTCTGTATCATTATATATTTTTATAAAGTTATCCTCTGCTTGTATAGTTGCATTTTGCATTTTACATGCTAATGTCATATCTTTTTTATACATTCTTGTTGTTGTTTGACTTGTGACAGTTTTTATTAAATCTGTTCCTTCTACTTTTTGTACTGAATCACATTCTAATGCAACTTTTACTTCATCTTTGTCATTTATTACTCCTAATTTTCCATTTGTAGAACTTGCTATGAATAAGTCATCATATAGGTATTCTATATAATTATATTTTTCTTCTATTAATTGTTTTCCTTCATCATCTATAACTCCATATTTAGTTCCTATTTTATCATTTATTCTTATTCTATATTCTTCATTATTTGTTTCTAAAATTGCTATATCTGCATCTACATTTGCTTGTGTTCCATTATTGTTATATACAGTTGTTCCTTGGTCGTTTTGAGCGTATAGGTATATTCCTGTGATGTCTATTTGATTATATTCTACTGGAACTATTACTTGTCCATCTAATTTTGCTATTCCATATTTTTTGCTTTTTTCTATTACTAAAACATTATTACTTGTATCATATCTTATTGATTGATATTCATTGTTTAATATTGTTTCTTTATTCTTTATAACTCCATATTGCCCATTTTTTGCTCCAATTAAGTATGCATTTTCATCATCTCTTATTTCTGCTATTCTTGATAATTCATTATATTCTGGTTCTAATAATAGTTCACTTTTATAGTCTATATATCCATATCTATAACCTTCATCTGTTGTATTTGATACAATATATCCTGCATATTTATATCCATTATCATCTGTATAATATCCATCTACTGATATACCATCATATTGAGCTTTTATTAGTTCATTTCCTTTTATATTTATAATTCCATATTTTCCTTCTTCTTTTACAAGAAGTTCTCCTTCTTTATATGGCAATGCATTTAGTTCTTCATATATTGCATTTGTAACTTTTTTACCTGAAAAGTCTACTAATCCATATTTCCCATTTTCTAAATATTTTAGTACTGTTTTTTCATTCATTAAGTCACTTGCTATATTTTTTAGTCTTATTGGTTCTACTTTTTCAAATTCAGTCATTATTTCTTGGTTTTGTTCATTTAATATTTTTGTATCCTCATCTTGATAACATACAAAAACTGCTTTTTCTGGATTTGGTATTTGTACTTGTGTATATGTTGGTTCTATTATTATATTTTGATTTTTGTCTATTACTCCATATTTATCATTTTTCTTTAATACTAAGTAATTATAGTCTTTAATTTGAGCTATTTCATATTTTTTACTATTTTCTTTTACAAAATAATATATTAAAAATGATATTGCTACAATTATTATAATGGCTACTATACTAACTAATATTCTAAAATTTCTTTTCATACTTCATTCCTCTTCTTTTTATTCTTCTATATTTTCTTCAATATTATTTTTACATGCTTTTATTTTTATTATTCTTTTATCCTCATATTCTTCTATTTTATATGTTACTTTTTCAGTGTCTATTATAGGTGTTTCTTCATCATCTGGAACCCTACCTAATTTATCTTGCAAATATCCTGAAATTGTATCATAATCTCCTTCTGGTATATCTGCATCTAATATTTTATTAACATCATATATTGGCATACTACCACTTAATAAATATGTGTTATCATCGATTTTTTCAAATTCTCTTTCCTCTTCATCATATTCATCATAAATGTCTCCAACTAGTTCTTCTAATATGTCTTCCATTGTAATTAATCCTGCTGTACCACCATATTCATCTATTATAATTGCTATTTGTTTTTTGTTTTTTTGTAATTCTCTAAATACTTCATTTATTAATCTATTTTGTGAAACAAAATATGCTTCTTTTACAACATTTTTTACTTTAAAATTCTTTTTGTTTATATTTTTTAGTACATCTTTTACATATAATATTCCTTTTATTTCATCTATTGTTTCATCATATACTGGTATTCTACTATATCTATATTCTTCTTTTGATAATTCTTCTAAAAGTTCATCTGTACTAATATTTATATCTACTGCAAATATATCTTTTCTATGTCTCATTATTTCAGAAACTGTAATATCATTTAATTCAAATACATTATTTATTAATTCTTTTTCTTCTTGTTTAATTGTTCCTTTTTCCTGACCTTGGTCTACCATCATTTTTATTTCTTCTTCTGTTACTGATTCTTCTTCATTTTCTCCAACACCAAATAGTTTTGAAACTCCATTTGTACATGCTGTAAGTAATTTTACAAATGGTGATGTAATTGTTGCAATAAATCTTATTACCCCTATTGTTCCAAATGCTATTTTTTCATAATGTTTCATTGCAAGTCTTTTTGGTACTAATTCTCCAAATATTAATGTAAAGAATGATAATATTATTGTAATTACTACAATTGAAATATTTTTCCATGCAATTAAACTTATAAAAGGCATTAGGTCATATAACATTGGTGCCAATTTTTCTGCAAAAGCATCAGATGCAAATGCACTTGATAAAAATCCTGCTAGTGTAATTCCTATTTGTATTGTTGCTAAAAACTTACTTGGTGTTTTTAACATTTTTTCAATCTGTT
>CALXXH010000087.1 GCA_944392635.1 uncultured Clostridia bacterium
GACAAATTACTATTTATAGAAGTAATCAATTTATAATTCTTTTAATTTACTTACATCATTTCCTAAAATAATATCTAAATTATTAACTATCTTATCAATATCCCAATTCCACCACTCAATTTCTAATAA
The DNA here is from genome assembly GCA_944392635.1 of uncultured Clostridia bacterium. Classification (GTDB taxonomy): domain Bacteria; phylum Bacillota; class Clostridia; order TANB77; family CAG-508; genus CAG-269. The sequence continues at coordinate 130 of CALXXH010000087.1, forward strand.
AATATTAATCTCATCATTTGAAAATCTTTTTCTAATTTCCTTAATAGGGTTTCCTGCTACAATAGTATATGGTTGTACATTTTTTGCCACAACTGAATTTGCTCCTATAACTGCTCCATCTCCTATATGTACTCCTGGCATTATAGTTACATTTTGACCTATCCATACATCATTTCCAACAATAGTATCTCCTTTATTTGGTAACTCTGCCAAATGCTCTTTATTTATTCCACTTTCTTCTTGCATTATAGCTGTAAATGGATATGTTGTAATTGCACTTAAATTATGATTTGCAGCATTCATTATAAATCTTACATTTTCACCTATTGAACAGAACTTTCCTATGATTAATTTATCTCCAAATTCTTCATAATGATATAAAACACAATCTTTTTCAAAACTTTCCGGATTGTTTTCACAATTATAATATGTATAATCTCCAATTATGATATTGGGATTTTTTATTATGTTATTTATATAACAAATATTTTTTAGATTTTTATTTGGACGAAGTTCTTTTGCCTCCATACTAAAAATACCTCCCTTACAATTAAACTATCCTACCATTAAATTATAACACATGTACTTTTAAAAAAATATAGCTAAAAATACATGTTATAATTTAATATCAAATTCTATATATTCATCATCATTTTTCACACCAATTGTTCCACCATGTAATTCTATAATTTCCTTTGTTATTGCAAGACCTAGTCCTGCTCCTCCTGTACTACTTGTTCTTGATGCATCTGCTCTATAGAATTTTTCAAATATTTTATCTAATTTATATTCTGGTATTTTCTCTCCTTTGTTTTTAAAAGAAATATAAATATTATCATTTTCTTCTTTTAAATTTATCTCAATAGTTGTATTTTCAAAACTATAACTTATTGCATTTTTTAAAAGATTACCAAATGCTCTTGCAAGTTTATCTCCATCTCCTAAATACATGACTTTATCTGGCACATTCAACTCACATTTTAAATTACTTTTTTCTAACATTGGATAACATTCATCTACTAATTGTTTTAATAAATATGACAAATTTATATTTTGTTTATTTATTGGCATACTACTTAAATTATATCTTGTAATATCAAAAAATTCATTTGTTAGTTCTTCTACCCTTAATGCTTTATCTAAGGCTATTTTCATATATTTTTCTTGTAAATTTCTTGGTATTTCTTTTTCATCTGTAAGTAAAGTTAGGTATCCTATAATAGAAGTAAGTGGAGTTTTTAGGTCATGAGCCATATACATAATCAAATCATTTTTCTTATCTTCTGCTTCTTTTGCATTTTTCTTACTTACTATATAATCATATTTTATATCATTTAACTTTTCTGCAAACTCATTCACATCACTTGGTAATTTAATTGTTTCATTATCTTCTTTTAATACTAAATCTAGAGATTTATATACTTCATTAATACTTTCTACATATTTTGAAATAAATCTATATATTATAACTGCTAAAACTATTCCAATATATACATATACAACTACATCTCTGTTATATACAATCCAAGAATATAAATCATAATTTAAATTAGCAACTAAAACAGATAAAGTATTTTCTAAAAACAAGGCTAGTATAAAATATATTAATATAGAAATTATTACAGCAATTATCAAATTTCCTATTAAAGACATAAATAATTTTAACTTTCTTTTGGTTAATTGGTTTATTTCCACATCTATACCTCCTACTCTAATTTATATCCTACTCCCCATACTGTTTTAATAAACTTTGGTTTTTTAGTATCTTCTCCTAGTTTTTCTCTTATTCTTCTAATATGTACCATTACTGTATTATTACTATCAAAATATTTTTCTTTCCAAACTTTTTCAAATAATTCTTCTGTACTTATTACTTTCCCTCTATTATTTGCAAGATAAAGTAATATATCAAATTCTATTGGTGTTAGTTCTATTTCTTTGTCATATAATAAGCATTTATGCTCATCTTTATCTATTACAAGTCCATTTATTTCTATTACATCTTTTTCATTTTGTTGTTCATTATATAATGTACATCTTCTAAACTGTGATTTTACTCTTGCAACTAATTCTAATGGATTAAATGGTTTTGTTATATAATCATCTGCACCAATAGTTAGACCCTTTATTTTATCATTATCTTCTATTTTTGCAGTTAACATTATAACTGGAAATTTTAAACCTTTATCTCTTATATATTTACATATTTGAAAACCATTTTTTCCTTGTATCATTATATCTAGTATTGCCATATCTAGTCTTTGTGTATCAATACAATTTATTGCATCTTCAGCTCTATAAAATTTATATACATCATAATTTTCATTTTTCAAATACACCTCTACTAAATCAGCTATTTCTTTCTCATCATCTAATACTAAAATATTCATTCTAAAATTCCCCCACTGACATTATAGCATAAGTTAAAGTAATTTTTTATTCTATTTAAAAATTGTAAGGAAATTTTAAGAAATTGTTAATGGTTTATTAAAACTATGTCCTATGTATTTTTGTATAATAATTTTAAGTTTAGGAGGTATATCAAATGAAAAGAAATAATAAAAAGAAATTAAATACAAAGAAAGTAATTATTTTTATTTTAATTATATTATTAATTTTGTTTTTATACACTAATTTTAATAATTTATTATTTAACAATAATGATTTTATTTCAAATATAAGTAGCACCTTAAATTTAGGTAATTATAGTGGTTACAAGGTAATTAAAAAAGATAGTAATGATAAATATTTGGGTGTTGGTCAAGAAAAAGTGAAAAATAAGGATGGATATTTTACGACTTTTACTACTGAAGATAATTATAAGAAAACATATAAAGAATATAAACAAAATGGTGAATCTTCTTGGAGTAATAAAGAATATTGGGGTTCTACAATGGCTGAAAATGGTTGTGGTATTACTGTAATGTCAATTATTTTAAGTGGATATGGAATGGATTACACTCCAGAAGATTTGAGAAAAAAATATTATCCTGTAATGGATTATGAAGAATTTTCTACTGAACTATCTTCAACATTTGGAATTAAAAATTCAAATTTTTATTATGACTCTGTTCACTTATCAAATGATGAAATAATTAAACATTTGCAAACAAATAGGCCTATTGTTATTTGCGTTTGGAACAATCCAAGTGATAATCGTTGGACTACTGCTTCTCATTATATGGCTTTACTTGCTACAGACGGAGATAATATGGTTTATGTTTCTAATCCAAACCGGTTTAGAAAATGATAGCAAAAGCTCTGGTTGGTATGATATTGATGAAGTCACTCCATATCTTGCAAAAGCATTATATATAGAAGATTATAAATAGACAAAGCTTTTTATAGCCTTGTCTATTTTATTACCTATTTTATTTTGTTATACTTTCTATATTTTACAAAACTAAATACTGCTATTATTCCAAATATTGCAATTGCAATTATAATGACATTTCTAGTTCCTGCATATGGCAGTCTTGAACTATTTGAAGTTGATGCATAATTATTTTGATTGTTATTTGTTCCATTATTTGTTGTCCCTGAAGAAGATGAATTATTATTTCCCGTATTGGTATTTGTATTATTTGTGTTAGTACTGTTATCAGTATTTGTACTGTTGGTATTAGTATTTGTATTATTAGTATTTGTGTTGTTTGTATTAGTATTATTAGTGTTTGTATTATTTCCTGTGTTATTGCCTGTATTATTTCCTCCTGTTTGCTCAATATCTATTGTAAATTTAACAGTTGTTGTATTTCCTGCTTCATCTATTGCTGTTAACACATAATTTCCTGAGTTTGATATTGTATCACCATTTCTATAATCTTCTACAACCACATTATTTCTTGTTAATGTAACTTCCTTCAAATTTTCATCTTGTGCTCGTGGAGATATCCTAGATGTATATGTTCTTCCATCTTCTACACCTGAAATTGTTGGAGGTGTTGTGTCTTCTTCTGGTTCTGGATCTGGATTGTCATTTATTGTTGTAACTTCAAATGTTTGAGTACTAATATTTCCTGCAACATCTCTTACATATACTGTGTATGTTCCATTTTCTGTTACAATTATTGTTCCTTCGGCAGTTAACCACTCCTCACCTTTTTGAAGAACTATTTGTTGTCCTCCTTCTTCAAAATATTCTGCTGTTTGTTCTCCTTTTGCAAATTTAGCAATTTCTATTCCTGATATATTATCATTTAAATATATTGTAACTCCCACATTTTTATCATCTATATCTTCTTGATATACATCTATTTCTGGTTCAGTATAATCTATTGTGAAGTTAACTATTGTTTCATTTCCTGCTTCATCTGTAGCTGTTAATTTGAAAACGCCTTCATCTTCTATATATTCTCCATTTTGGTAACCTTCTACAACTTCTCCATTTCTTTCTAATACAATACTTGCTAAATTTTCATCTGTTACAACAGGTTTTACTGTATCTGTATAATACGTATAATCTTCTACTCCATCAATTGCAGGTGGTGTTGTATCTTCTTGTGTTGAACCTTCTAAACTTGTTATATTTATTTCTTTTACAGTAGTACTTCCTTGTTCGTCTTCAGCATATATTGTGTATGTTCCAATTTTAGAGATTTCAAATTGTGTTTTTATAAGTTTTCCTAATATTCCTTGTCCTATTTGTGTTCCATTATTTTTAAAATATTCTGCATCATGACTTCCTTCTGCCCATTTTATTGTATCTATATATGAATCCATATCACTAACTGTTACATCTATTTGTCTTGGATTAGTAGAATTTTGAGTAACTGTTATTTGTGGTGGTTCATTTGGTTTAGGCTCATCTATTCCAATTATTGTTTGTGTTAACATATAGCTATATCCATCTTCGTCTTCTATAAATACATTTAAAACACAATTTTGGTCAACTTCATAATTTGCAGTTACTGTTCTTCCTTTTGTAATAGATAATTCTTCTCCACCATTTTCAAAATATTTTATATCAATGTCATTACCTATTGCTACTTTCATTGTTACAATATCACTAACTGCATCTGTTGCATTTATTGTTAGTTTTCCCTTATCATTTTCATCTTGAACAATTTCAATTGACATAGGTCTTTGTTGTTCTGTTATCCTTTTTTGTGACATAAATCTAAATCCTGCTTCATCTTCTATATAGAAAATATATACTCCATCTTCTGGTGCTGTATAATTTATTTCTACATTTCTTCCTTGAGTAAATTCTAAATCTTCTCCTACTGTTTCAAAATCTTCAAAATCATTTACTTCTGTAGATTTTGCAACTTTTACTTTTATTATATCACAAATAGAATCTGTTATTTTTAAATTTACTTCTCTTTGATTTGTTCCATCTGTTATTTCAACACTAATTGGTGTTCTTTGTGTTGACAAATAAATTTGACTTATTGCTTTTCCACCATCAGCATCTTCTGCATATATTTCATATAGCCCTTCTTCAGTAACAGTATATACAAGATTTACATTACCACTTGGTGTAAATTCAATATCTGTTCCTTGACTATCAAAATCAATATCTTCATTTACATCTTCTATTTTTGCTATTTTTAATTTAACAATATTACTACTTTGGCTTATTACTTGTATTGTTAAAGAAAGTGGATCTTCTTCATTTTTTATTAATGTTATATCTGGAGCACTTTCTGGGTCATGTATTGTAATTTTTGATAAATACATATCTCCACGTGAATTTTTTGCATATACTGTATATGTACCATATCCATCCATTTCAAATGATTCTGTAATATTTTGAGATGGTGTTATATTAAATGTGTATACATCACTATTATTTTCTTGAAAATAACTTACATCTTCTATATCTTTATGTACATATTTTAATTCTTCAATATTATATGTTGTATCAGTTGCTGTTATATTTATAGTATTTGAATTTATTTCATCTCTTTTTAGGGTTACCTTCATTGTTCCTTCTTCTGCAAATGTACTTACACCATTTTCTATAGTTGCTGCATTTGCTGTAAGTGGCATTATTACTTGCATAACTA
>CALXXH010000088.1 GCA_944392635.1 uncultured Clostridia bacterium
ATTTTCTTTACAATCATTTATTTAATGTAATTTTAACTTTTAAAATTGATTGTAAATATATTATACGAGGAGAAAAAAATTGAGAGATGATCCGAAAGATATTATTGTACCGATTAGAATGAGTTTTGAAGAAAAAGAAAAGATAAAAGCAAGAGCGACAAAAGCAGGTAAAAATCTTTCTACTTTTATAAGAAATTCGGCACTTCGGTTGTGAAATAAAGGAAAAACCAGACAAAATATTTTATGACATAACAATAAAACGAATGGGACAATTTATAAGAACTTTAGATGAACTAGAAAGATTACTTTATCATAAAAATTTTATAGATGAAAGAATTTTAAATAAGGAAATTGAAGAATGGAGAAAGTTCAGATTAGAAATTAGAGAAAAATATTTGTGAGGTAGAATATGGCAACTACAAGTTTATGGAAAGTAGAAGCTAGACTGGATAAAGTCTTGAAATATATATCTAATATAGAAAAAATAAAAAATAAAAACTATACAAATGACTTATATAGAAGTCTACACAATACGATAGAATATGCAAAAGCAGATTTTAAAACAGAAAAGCAATTTTATGTAACAGGAATAAATTGTAATGAGAAAACAGCATTGCAAGATATGATCCTAACAAAAAAACATTTCGGAAAAGAAAAAGGCATTTTAGCCTTCCACGGTTATCAGTCTTTTGCAGAGGGAGAAGTTACAGCAGAACAGGCTCATAGAATAGGAATAAGACTTGCTGAAGAATTATGGGGAGATAAATACGAAGTAGTAGTATCAACACATTTGAATACAAACCATTTGCATAATCATTTTGTAATAAATTCAGTATCTTTTGTTGATGGTAAGAAATATAGAAATACAATAGAAAATTATGCAATGATGAGAAAAATATCAGACGAGTTATGTAGTGAATTTAATCTAAGTGTTGTAGAAGAAAAAGTATGTGGAAAAATAGATTATACTAAATATTATAATTCATATATTCAAAAATCAGATTATTACACAACAACAAAAGAGGATGTGGACTATGCTATCGAGCAAGCATATTCATATAAGAATTTTCAAACAATTTTAGAAAAAATGGGTTATTCCATAACAATTAGAGCTAATAAAATAAGTTTGTGTAGACCTCCCTATAAAAGAAATATAAGAATAGAAAGAAGTTTTGGAGAGGAATATAGTATTGCTAATATCAATGAAAGAATAATGAGTACAGATAATGATAAGTTATCTTTATTAAAGACGTATAGAAAGCCAAAGAGTTATACTGCAAAATCTAATATATTTAAAACACAAATTGACAGAGGTAGTTTATATAGATTATATCTACATTATTGTTATATACTAAAAGTTTTTCCAAAAAAAGAACAGTATAGAGTAAAAGTCTCTCCAGAATTAAGAAAAGAAATAAAAAAAATGAATGAAATTTCAGAAGAAATTAGATTTTTATGCAAAAATAAAATAAAAACAATAAAAGACCTTTCAGAATATAAGGTTTTAGTTATAAATGAACTTAAAATTCAAATGAAAAATAGAAATTCATTAAGAAGAAAAAGACAAAAGGAAAAAGATCCAGTTATAAGACAAAAACTATGTGATGACATTTTGGATTTAACTGATAAAATAAATTATTTAAAACAGGAGGCGATGTATTGTGAAAAGATAGAATCACAAAATCAAAAGATAAAAATAAATATGAAATCATTACAGAATAAAGAAGTAGAAGAAAAAAATAAAAAGAAAGGAGAATTTGAAAGATGAACACATCAGACTCAGCTGAAGAATTTGTAAGAATTTATATAGAAGTAATAGATAAAGCAATTAGAATTACTGGGGTTGGTGCAAAAAATATTGGGGCTATGCTAATTGCATTAGCAAAAGATAAGCAAAAGATTAAAGGAAAAACTAGATTAAACAATATGCTAAAAGCAGGAAAACCTTTACAGATATTTACGATTAAAGCAGAGGATTTAAAGAAATTTTCACAAGAGGCAAAAAAATATGGAATACTTTATTGTGCGTTAGCAGATAAGAAAAATTCAAAAATTGATGGAATGGTTGATATTATGGTAAGAGATGAAGATGCACCTAAGATAAATAGAATTGCTAAAAGATTCAACTTTAGAAGTGTAGCTTCTATTGAAAGAGATTTAGAATTAGAAAAAGAGCAAAAAGAAAGCCAAGAAGAAAAAATTAAAACAGAAGATGAAAAATTTATAGATGACATTATGCCTGTTGAAAAAGAAGAACAAAAAGAATTGCCCAGTAATGATACGAAAAATACGGAGGTAAAGAATCAGTTAGAGAATTCCTTAGATACCAAATTAAAAGACAAAGCGGACAGTTCTAAAAAATCTGTAAAACAAGAATTAAAAGAAATAACTGAAGAATTAAAAGCAAAAGAAGAACAAGAAAAAATGCAAGGAAAAGATATAGCATTAGATAATTCTATAAAAAACAATAAACAAAAAGATAAAAAACATAAAATTGAAGAGAAAAACGAAACCAAAGGTAAACATTTTAAAGAGCCAAAACACTTAGATACAACTAACAAAAAACGTAGAAAAAAGAGAAAAAAGGAAAGGAGTAAATAAAATGAGCGAAATAGATGAAATTTTAGAGACTTCTAATTATACTAACGATTATTCCTCAACTAAAAGTAAAGGAAAATATACCACTAATAAGGATTACAAATCTAATGTTTCAAACAACAAAAGTAAGAGTAATTGGAAAGAGAGCAAAAATAAGTGGAAAGAACAGCAAAATCAAATAAGACAAGAAATATATGATACTATGGATAGAATGGCTAAAATTGTTGGTAACGATAGTCAAAAATTCCAAAAGTATCTCGACATACAAAGTAGATTTTCAAAATACTCTGTGGGTAATTGCTTAGTTATATTGGAAAAAGCCCCTAACACTACACGCATTAAAGATGAGAGTTCGTGGAATGAAATTGGAGTTGAGTTAATAAAAAATCCTAAAAGTATAAAGATATTAGAGCCTAACAAAGCAAATGGAAAAATTTATTATAATCCAAAAGAAGTTTATGACATAACGCAAACAAATGCACCAAAAGAAAGTATGATAAAAGAATATAATACCAGAAAATTATTAGAGGCTACCTTAAAGGACTGTGAAGTTCCCAGAGTTTCTGTTGATAAATTGCCAAATGGAACATTAGGATCTGAATTTAGTAAAGATGAAAATGTTTTGTATGTTTGCAAAGGAATGAACAAAGAATTACTATTTCAAACATTGTTTCAAGAAATAGGTAATATTGAAATGAGGCAAGAAGAAAATAGCGATATAAAAAGTTTTAGGAGTTATTGTATTTCATATATGTTATGCAAAAAATATGGAATAGATGTATCAAATTTTGATTTTACTAATTTACCAGAAGAAATAACATCTAAAAACGATGCAAAAGGAATCAGAGGAGAATTAAATATAATCAGAAGTAATTTTGAAAATATTGATACAAGAATTTATAATTATTTTGAAATGAATAGTAAAGAAAAAAATAAAAAAGATCCAGAGAGGTAGTGTAAAATGAGTGAAGATAAGAGAATTTTAGAATTAGATGAATATGAACATAGGGCAGTTGTAAATATAATTAATGATAAAAGAACAGAAATGATAAGCAAAAATGAGGATACAGATTTTATAAATGAAATTTTGGAAAAGATAATATATGCCCCTACTAAAAAGAAAGTTTTATTTAAAAAGGATAATAGAGATGAAAGATAAAAGAACAAGTTATGTGTTATATTTTATTGGTGGAATAATGATAGTATGGGTTGCTTTATTAATAGCACCTAATATTAATAAAGGATTAATAGCAATAATTAAAAACTTGCCAAACACATTTAATAACCCATTTCATATTGAAATATGTGAAAATAGTTTAAAAACTATTTTTATTTTTTTGTCTATTTATATCTTAGGAATAGGAGTTTATTTATCAACTAGAAGACATTATAGACGAGGAGAAGAATATGGCTCAGCAATATGGGGCATACCAAAACAAATAAATAAAAAATATATGCAGAAGCCAAAAGAACAAAATAAAATATTAACGCAAAATATTAACATAGGATTAATAGGAAAGAAACACAGGAGAAATTTAAATACTTTAGTTTGTGGTGGAAGTGGTGCAGGAAAAACAAGATTTTTTGTAAAACCTAATATAATGCAATGTAATTGTTGCTATATTGTTTTAGATCCTAAAGGAGAAATATTGAGTAGTGTGGGACACTTACTAGAAAGAGAGGGTTATAAAATAAAAGTGTTAGATTTAGTTACACCTAAATTAAGTCATTGTTATAATCCTTTTAAATATATGAAAGACGATAATGACGTACAAAAGTTGGTATCAAGTCTATTTAAGAGTACAACTCCAAAAGGAAGTAACTCATCAGATCCGTTTTGGGATATTGCAGCACAAATGTTGCTTTCAGCATTAATATTTTACTTAAAATATGAAGCACCAGAAGAAGAACAAAACTTCGCAATGGTTGGAGAAATGCTTAGAGCAGGTAAACCAAAGGAAGACGATGAGGAATATGAAAGCCCTTTAGATATTTTATTTAAAAGGTTAGAATATAGAAATCCAGACCACATCGCAGTCAAATATTATAAAGATTATCATAGTGGGGCAGGAAGAACACTAAAATCTATACAAGTAACATTATCTTCTAGGTTAGAGAAATTTAATATTGATGAAATAGCAGGAATAACAATGACAGATGAGATGGAACTAGATAAAATAGGAGAAGAAAAAATTGCTGTATTTGCTGTAATTCCAGACACACATACATCATATAATTTCCTTGTTAGTATTTTATATACTCAAATTTTTCAAAATGCTTTTTATAGGGCAGATAATAAATTTAGAGGATCTTTACCAATTCCAGTACATTTTTTAATGGATGAATTTGCGAATGTGGCATTACCAGACGATTTTGATAAAATTCTTAGTGTTATGCGTTCAAGAAATGTTTTTGTTTCGATAATTTTACAAAACCTATCACAGTTGAAAGCATTGTTTGAAAAGCAATGGGAAAGTATTGTACGGAAATTGTGATGAATTTCTATATCTTGGAGGAAATGAACAAAGTACACACAAGCATGTAACAGAACTGTTGGGAAAATCTACGATAGATACTAACACTTATGGTAAGTCAACAGGTAATAGTGGCAATTATTCAACTAATTATCAGCAAACTGGTAGAGAATTGCTAACAGCAGATGAAGTAAGAATGTTAGATAATGATAAGGCAATTCTTTTGATAAGAGGAGAAAAACCAGTAATTGACCTAAAATATGATATTATGAAACATCCAAATGTCAAATATACTGCTGACGGAGAAGAAAAAATGTATAATCACGGAATAGTGGATAGTGCAGTAGGAACTATATCATTATTGGACTTAGATGAAATAGATAAAATTATCGGCACAAAAGAAATAGAAGAAATTAAGGATACAACTTATGAACTTCTAACAGAAGAAGACATAGAAAATTATTTTTTAATGGAGGAATATGAAGATGAAAAAGAACATAAAAAAGAATAGAATTTTTAAATGGCTAGCTATAATTGTTAGTTATATTTTGGCATTAAATATATTGTGCGTAAGTGATGTGTTTGCAACAGATGATCCACTTACAGTTATTGATAACTTGTCAACGTTTATTTTTGGAATAATTAGAGCAATAGGTATGATATTACTTGGTTGGGGAATTGTACAAATCGGATTAGCATTAAAAAGCCACGATGCCAGCCAG
>CALXXH010000089.1 GCA_944392635.1 uncultured Clostridia bacterium
TATTTTGATAATATATTTAGTCAAATACAAGATGATAAATTCTCTAAAATTAGTGAAGAAAATTCAACTGGATATAAGCTAACATTATCAGGTGATGATTTAAAAGATATATTAACTAAAGTATTAGAAACTTTAAGAGAAGATGAAGGAACATTAGATAAATTAAATCAATTATTAGGTCTAGAGCAAAGTGCATCTAAAATAAGAAGTACAACTATAGATTCACTAATAAATGATATAACAAATAATTCAGCAATTGGAACATTAGAAGTAACTGTATATAAAACTAATGGAAAGTTAAGCAAAATAGATATACAACATGAAAATTTGAAATTAACATTAGAAAAATCAAAACAAGAAAATGAGCTAACATATAATGCAAATATTGAAGTTTTACAAGATTCAAGGCAAATATATAATGCAAGTTTAGTAGCAAAATATACAGGAATAGAAACAAATAATATAATAGAAAATTGTGAATTAATATTAGGAACAAACTATTCAAGCCAAGAAAATAATAATATAACAGAAAGCTTGGAAGAACTAGATGAAGAGCAAGAAACTAATAATGAACAAGAAGATTCACAAAATACAGTAACTAATGAACATGTGGAATACAAATATACATTAAATAATACAGTACAATTCACACAAGGTGTAGATATTGAAGATTTTTCAACAGAAAATTCAATAATTTTAAATGACGAAGATGAGGAATATGTAACAAATTTAATGAATGCAATAGAAGAAAGACTAATATCTGTAAATCAAAAACAAATGGAACAAGTAGGAATATCAGCAGATCAAAATCCATTAAATTATGTCTTGCCAACTATAGTAATAGAAAATTTAACAGGAAATACATCTGGAAATAATGTTACAGAAGAAGAAGCAACAACATATAACAATAAATTCTATCTATATGAAGGTACAAGCCAAAAAGGAGTTACAGTTAGAGGTTTAATGTCTATAATACAAACAAATAATGAATCAGCAACAAGTGAAAGTAGAACAATTAAAGAAATACACTTTGATGGAGAAGAATATGAAGCAACAGACCAAAATATTACATTAATAAAAGATTCAATAGAACCAGAAACGCTATATAGAGTGGAATTTGAACTAGATTCAACTACAGGGCTAATATATAGAGCAGTAGTAAACAAACAATAAATTAAATAAAAAAGTTCTTAATTAAAAAGAAGGAGCATATAATATAAAAAAATAGGCTTCTTTTTTGATGCTTAAAATTTCTTAGGAAGTGAAGAAATGGTAAATATAGATGAAGTAATTAAATATTTTCCAAGTCAGTTATATCAATTACTAAAAAATGTATCTATGCAAAATCAAGCAATCGAAAGTAGTTTGCAAGAAATAAGAATTAGAGTAAATAGACCAATAATTTTAAAACTAAGACAAGCAGATATATTAATAGACTATAAAATCAGTCAAACAGAAATATTACAAACATTAGAAAGACTTTGTGAAAATTCAATATATGCATATAAAAATCAAATTTGTAATGGATATTTAACAATAAAAGGAGGGCATAGAATAGGTATAACTGGAACAGCAGTTGTAGAGGATGAAAAAGTAATTAATTTGAAATATGTAACTAGTTTAAATTTTAGAATAGCAAGGCAAATTTTAGGTTGTAGTAATAGATTTTTAAAAGAAATAATTAATAAAGAGGATAACACTATATATAACACATTAATAGTTTCACCTCCTGGAAAAGGTAAAACTACAATATTAAGAGATGCAATAAGAAGAATTAGTAATGGAATAGAAGAAATGAATTTTAATGGAAAAACATGTGGAGTGGTTGATGAAAGAGGAGAAATTGCAGCAATGTATAAAGGGGTTCCACAAAATGATGTTGGAATTAGAACAGATGTTATAGAAAATATTTCTAAATCTCGAGGAATAAAAATGTTAATTCGTTCAATGGCACCAGAAATAATTGCATGTGATGAAATAGGAGGAAAAGAGGATGTAGAAGCAATTGGAGAAGCAACAATATCAGGAGTTAAAGGTATATTTACAATGCATGGAAAAACAATAAATGATGTGAAACAAAATAAATATATTAATAGTTTAGTAGAAAATAAACAAATTGAAAAAATTCTTTTTATATAGGTTCTATAAAAAATGTACATGCATATAATAAGAGTACAGAAATAAGATAGGACAAGGTCAAAAGATGAAAGGAAGTTAAAAACATGTTAGTGGTAAAGTATTTTATGCTGTTTTTAGTATTAGTTGCTTGTACTTTAATTGGGAGATTTTTATCAAAAAAATATGTATATAGATTAAATGAATTAGAGGAAATGAAAAATGCATTAAATGTTTTTGAAGCTAAGATTAAATTTACATATGAACCAATTCCACAAATATTTCAGGAAATGGCTGAGAACATAAGTAAAAACATATCAAATATATTTATAAATGCAAAAGATAAAATGCAAAATCAAAATGCAGGAATAGCTTGGGAAGAAGCTTTAGATGAGAGTAATACAAATTTAACAAAAGAGGACAAGCAAGTATTAAAATCATTATCAAAATTATTAGGACAAACAGATATAGAAGGACAAACAAGCCAAATTGAGATAACTCAAAAATTTTTAGAAACTCAAATAAAAGAAGCTGAAGAAGAAAAAAGAAAAAATGAAAAATTATATTCAAAACTTGGGACAACAATTGGTCTTGCAATAGTTATTATTTTAGCATAAGAAAGGAATAATTAAGATGGATATAAATTTGTTATTCAAAATTGCTGCAATTGGAATATTAGTTGCAGTATTACATCAAGTATTAGTAAGAGCTGGAAGGGAAGACCAAGCTATGATGACTACACTTGCAGGGTTAGTAATTGTACTGACAATGGTAATAAAAGAAATAAGTGGGCTGTTTGGAACAGTTCGTACATTGTTTAACTTATAAGAAATTAATAGATATTATGTAGGAGAAAGAAAATGATTATAAAAATTATAGGAATTGCATTAATTGCTCTTATTATAATCATATTAATAAAACAATATAGACCTGAATTTGCAATTTATATAAGCTTATTAACAGGTGTTTTAATACTTTTATTGGTAATGGATCAATTAAGTGAAATAATATCATTACTACAATCTCTTGCAACAAAAGCATCAATAAATAGTACGTTTTTAGGATTATTAATAAAAATAACAGGAATTGCATTTTTAGCAGAATTTGCAGTTAGTGTGTGTAAAGATGCAGGAGAAGGAGCAATTGCAAGTAAAATAGAAATTGGAAGCAAAATTATAATAATAGCAATGTCAATACCAATAATATCAAGCTTGTTAGAAATAATACTAAAAATATTACCAACTTAAGGGATTAGGGGACGTTCTTTTAATCCCAGCTGGAGGGATTAAGGGACAGTCCTAAAATCAATCTAAAAAAGGAGTTACAAATGAAAAAGATTATACTAAAAATATTTTTATTAACTCTATTATCTATCGTAATTCCTTGTACATTAGTATTTGCAGAAGATAGTACAACAACTCAAAGTACTATAGAAGAACAAAAAGAAGAATTTGGTATACAAGATTTTATAAACAATTCAAAACAATATATGGAAGGAGAATTCTTTAATAATATAGACATAGGACAAGTATTAAATGATGCAATACAAGGAGATATTGATAATAATAGTATTTTAAAAGCTATATTAAGCATGTTTGGAACAGAGTTTATTAGTAGCATAAAAGCAATTGTTAGCATTTTAGCAATTATAGTAATACATAGTCTATTAAAATCAATAAGTGAAAGTTTAGAAAATGATGGTATAGCAAAGCTTATATATTATGTGCAATATATTTTAATAGTAACAATTGTAATGTCAAATTTTGCAGAAATTATAACAATGGTAAAAGAAACAACTATAAATTTAGTTGCATTTATGAATATGTTAGTTCCTCTATTAATTACTTTAATGATGTATACAGGAAGTATTACAACAAGTGGAGTTATAGAACCTGTAATATTATTTATGATTAATTTTGTAGGAAATATAATACAAAATATAATATTACCACTTGTACTAATATTTACAAGTTTAGTTGTTTTATCAAAATTAACAGATAAGATTCAAATAAGTAAACTATCAAAGTTTTTACAATCAGGAATTGTATGGTTTTTAGGAATTATACTTACAATATTTGTTGGAGTAGTTTCATTAGAAGGAACAATGTCAAGTAGTGTAGATGGAATTACTGCAAAGACTACAAAAGCAGTTGTAAGTTCAGCAGTTCCTGTAGTTGGAAAAATTTTAGGAGATGCAGTAGATACAGTATTAGGTGGAGGAATAATTTTAAAAAATGCAATAGGATTAGTTGGAGTAATAATTGTAATTGGAATGTGTATTGCACCAATTCTAAAACTTGCAATATTATGTATTACATATAAATTTTTGGCAACAATTACTCAGCCAATTGCAGATTCAAACATTACAGGTTTATTAGAACAAATAGGAGATATATTCAAAATATTATTAGCAATACTTGCTTCTATAGCATTTATGCTAATTATTGGAACAGCTTTAGTATTAAAAATTTCTAATGGTGGGATGATGTACAGATGATAGAATTTTTAAGTTCTTGGGCTAAAAGTCTTGGTCTTGCAATAGTTATAGTTTCAATACTTGAAATGTTGCTTCCTAATAATAAAAATAAGAAATATATAAGGATGGTAATGGGAATATATATAATTTTTAATATAGTTTCACCATTTGTGAAAAATCAAGATGTTTTTAATATAGAAAATATAGATATAGAAAAATATGCATTAAATGAAACAACTGAAGAACAGCAAGTAAATAAAGAGGAAGTGAATCAAACTTCAATGAATAAAAGAATTGAAGAATTATACATTGAAGAATTGGAAAAAGATATAACTAAAAAAATTGAAGAACAAGGATATAAAGTAAATAATTGTAAGGTTGAAGCAAGTATTTCAAATGATGAAGGCGAAACAGAGATTAAAGAAATTAGAATAAAAGTAGAAAAAAGTCAAACTGAAAATGAAAATAATGAGAATGAAGAAAATATAGAAAATAAGTTAGTAACAGAAATACAAAAAATAAAGAAAGTTGATACAACAGTTAATAAACAAGATGAAAATGACAATGACGAAGAAAAAGAAGAAAATACAGTTTCAAAAGCTGATATTCAAAATATAAAAAAGTTTTTGATAGAAGAATACGAGGTGAATGAAAAATGTTTAAAGATAAATTAAATAAATTACTTGGCAAAGATGATGATGGAGGGATAAATAATAAAAGAAAAATAGAGAATTTAGTATTTTTCATAGTTTTATTAATAGTCACAATTGTTGCAATAAATCTAATTTGGAATGGAAATAAAAATGAAACTAATGAACAGACAAATAATACATCTAAACAATTGGCGACAACAAGTAATCAAGCTCTAAATAATCAAATACAAGGAATGAATGAAAGTGATTTAGAAACTAAATTAGAAGAAATTTTATCACAAATACAAGGGGTTGGAGAAGTAAAAGTATTATTAAATTACTCTGAGTCAAGTGAAGTTGTTGCTATGTATAATGAAACATCTAAAACTAGCAATACAGAAGAAACAGATACATCAGGAGGAACAAGAAAAATACAGGAAACAGACACACAAAAAGACATAATATATCAAGAAGATAATGGAGAAAAAAC
>CALXXH010000090.1 GCA_944392635.1 uncultured Clostridia bacterium
ATGGGAATGCTTGCAACAGCAATGAATGGTTTAGCACTTCAAGATGCATTAGAAGCAAGAGGAATATATTCAAGAGTACAAACATCAATAGAAATGAGAGAAATAGCAGAGCCATTTATACAAAGAAAAGCAGAAAAACATTTAAACAGAGGAAGAGTAGTAATATTTGCATGTGGTACAGGACACCCATATTTCACAACAGATACAGCAGCAGTATTAAGAGCAATAGAAATAAAAGCAGAAATAATACTACTTGGAAAAACAGTAGATGGAGTATATTCAGCAGATCCAAAATTGGATTCAACAGCTACAAAATATGATGAAATATCTTATATGGAAGTTTTAGAAAAAGATTTAAAAGTTATGGATTCAACAGCAACAGCAATGTGTAGAGATAATGATATGCCTTTATTAGTTTTTGAAATAGCAAAACCAGAAAACATAGTAAAAGCTATAAAAGGCGAAAAAATAGGAACAATAGTAAAAAAATAAAAAGGAGAGAAAATTATGGATTATACAAATTTAAAAGAAAAAATGGAAAAATCAATAAGTGTATATAGTGAAAGACTAGCAGAAATAAGAGCTGGAAGAGCAAACCCAGCAATATTAAATAAAGTTAAAATAGACTATTATGGAACACCAACACCAATAAATCAAGTAGCTGGAATTTCAGTTCCAGAAGCAAGATTAATAGTTATTCAACCTTGGGATGTAAGTATTCTAAAAGAAATAGAAAAAGCAATACTAGCATCAGATATTGGAATAAATCCAAATAATGATGGCAAAGTAATAAGACTAGCTTTCCCTGAATTAAATGAAGAAAGAAGAAAAGAAATAGTGAAAGATGTTCGTAAAATGGCAGAAGAAGCAAAAGTTGCAATAAGATCAATAAGAAGAGAAGGAATTGATGAAGCTAAAAAAGAACAAAAAGATGGAGAAATGACAGAAGACGAACTAAAAAATGCTGAAAATGAAATTCAAAAAATAACAGATAAAAACATTGAAGAAATTGATAAAATATTAGAAAATAAAGAAAAAGAAGTAATGTCAGTTTAAAAATTAAGAAAATAATTACAATAAAAGTGATTATATAGTAGGGTGTCCCTAAATCCTTTTAGAGGATTTTTGGGGCCGTCCCCAAATCCCGGAGGGTAAAATGGATTTTAAAGAACAATTAAAAGAATATCAAGAAATAGTAAATAAAGAATTAGAAAAATATTTAAGAAAAAATGAATGTCCAGAAAAGGTTTTAAATGATTCAATGGAATATAGTTTAATGGCAGGTGGTAAACGTTTAAGACCTATTCTGGTTTTAGCAACATATAAATTATTTAATGAGGATATTGAAAAATGTATGCCATATGCAGTAGCAATTGAAATGGTTCATAATTTTTCTTTAATTCATGATGACCTGCCAGGAATTGATAATGATGATATTAGACATGGAAAACCAACTAATCACAAAAAATTTAATGAAGCAACTGCAATACTTGCAGGGGATGGGTTATTAAATTATGCATATATTGTAATTAGTAAAGATTTAAAAGATATGAAAGAAATATCTAATAAATTAAAAGTATTTAATGAATTTTCAATAGCAGTTGATAGAATGATAGCTGGTGAATATGTAGATACTGAGTTAGAAGGAAAACAAATTTCAAAAGAAACTTTAGAATATATTCATAAAAACAAAACAGGAGCCCTATTAAAGCTTTGTGTTAGGATGGGAGCAATACTTGCAAATGCAAGCGATAAGGATATATCAAAATTAACAAATTATGCAGAAAAAATAGGATTAGCATTTCAAATAAAAGATGACATTTTAGCAGAAGAAGGAAATGAAGAAATACTAGGAAAACCAGTTGGAAACGACAAAGAAATGGGAAAATGTACATATGTATCACAATATGGATTAGAAGAATCAAAAGAGATATTAGATAAAATAACAAAAGAAGCAATAAGTGAATTAGATGAATATGGAGAAAAAGCAGAATTCTTAAAGGATTTGGCTTTATATATTCAAAATAGAAATAAATAGTTAAGGAGAAGAGGATGGATTTTGATAAAAACTATATGCCAAAACATATTGCAATCATAATGGATGGGAACAGAAGATGGGCAAAAGCAAAAGGAAAACCAGCAAGTTTTGGACATAAAGAAGGTGCAAAAACATTAGAAAAAATAGTAAGATATGCAAATAAAATAGGATTAGAATATATAACAGTATATGCATTTTCTACAGAAAATTGGAAAAGAGCAGAAGATGAAGTAAAAGCATTGATGTTACTATTACAAAGTTACTTAGATGACTATTCAAAAAGAGCAGATACTGAAAATATAAGAGTAAAAATATTAGGAGATATTTCAGCTCTTTCAGAAGGAATGCAAAAAAGTATAATAAATTGTATGGAAAGAACAAAAAATAATACTGGAGTTACTTTTAATATTGCATTAAATTATGGTGGAAGAAATGAAATTTTAAAAGCAGTAAAAGAAATTGCAAATCAAGTAAAAGAAGGAAAAATAGATGTAGAAGATATAAATGAAGAAACAATATCAGCACATCTATATACAAAAAATGAGCCAGACCCAGACTTAGTAATTAGAACAAGTGGAGAATTAAGACTAAGTAACTTCTTACCGTGGCAGTCGGTATATGCAGAACTATTATTTATACAAAAAAATTGGCCGGATTTTGAAGAAGAAGATTTAGACAAAGCAATTATAGAATATCAAAAAAGAACAAGAAAATTTGGAGCTAATTAAAAACAAAAAGAAAAAATAAGAAATAGAATTGGAGAGAAAAATGGATATAAAAAGAATAACTTCAGGATTATTAGGATTTCCATTAGTATTAATAATTTTACTAATTGGGAATAAATATGTAGTAGATATAGCATTAGCAATAATAGCATTACTTGCGATGAATGAATATTTTAATGCAGTACAAAAAGTATCAAAACCAGTAAGATGGTTAGGATATTTAAGTTGTTTTAGTATTGCAATAATACACATAGTGCCAGAAGAATATTTAAATACAGTAGTAACTCTTGCAGTACCAACAATATTATTAATACTATTTGCACA
The DNA here is from genome assembly GCA_944392635.1 of uncultured Clostridia bacterium. Taxonomy (GTDB): domain Bacteria; phylum Bacillota; class Clostridia; order TANB77; family CAG-508; genus CAG-269. The sequence goes on from CALXXH010000090.1 coordinate 3,088, forward strand.
AGTAATAGCAACAGACATGAAAACATCGTTTAAAGATATAGCATATACATTTATAGGAATATTTTATGTAGTATTTTTCATGATGTTTGTAGCATTTATAGATGGAATGCAAAATGGAAAAATATTAATATGGTATGCAATAATTGCAGCATGGGGAACTGATATATTTGCATTTTTTATAGGAATGCATTTTGGAAAGCATAAATTTAGTAAAGTAAGTCCTAAAAAATCAATAGAAGGATGTATAGCAGGAACAGTTGGAGCAATACTATTAATGTTATTGTACACATATGTAGCAAATACATTCTGGGGTATGAACTATTCTTACGGATTTATAGCTATGATTGGATTAATACTTAGTTTAATTGGCCAAATAGGAGATTTTGCAGCATCAAGTATAAAAAGATATGTAGATATAAAAGATTATAGCAATCTTATACCAGGTCATGGTGGAATGCTAGATAGAATAGATAGTTTAATATTCTTAGCACCATTTGCATACGCATTCTTTACATTACTATAAGAGGGATTAGGGGGACGGTCCTAAAAATCCCGTTTTTCAGGGATTTTTAGGACCGTCCCCCTAGTCCCTGATTGAAAGGAGAAAAAGTTGATTTCATTTTTAATTGCAGCAATCAAAATAATTATATTACTGGGATTTTTAATTCTAATTCATGAAGCAGGCCATTTTACAGTTGCAAAACTTTGCAAAGTAAAAGTAAATGAATTTGCAATAGGATTTGGACCTGTTATATGGAAAAAACAAGGAAAAGAAACCAAATATGCTTTACGCCTAATACCTTTAGGTGGCTTTGTAAGCATGGAAGGAGAAGATGATAGGTCAGAAGATGATAGGTCATTTTCAAAAGCTAGTATTCCAAAAAGAATGGCAATTGTTGTAGCTGGAGCAACTGTTAATATAGTATTTGCGATAATTGTATATTTTGCTTTAATTGCAACAAGTGGAACATATATATCGAATAAAGTAGCAAGTACGATAGATGGCTATGTAGCACAGCAAATTGGAATACAAAGTGGAGATGAAATAATAGAAATTAATGGTGAAGAAGTAAAAAGCCAAAAAGATATAAATGAAATAGTTACAAATTCCAATGGAGAAGAAATTAATATAAAAGTAAATAGAAATGGAGAAATTTTAGAATATACTACAAAACCAACAGAAGTACCAGTAAAGTCAACAGGAATATATTTAGATGATAATGCAAAGATTGTTACAGTAGAAAAAGGAAGTTGTAGTGAAAGAAGTGGAATACAAGCAAATGATAAATTGCTTAAAGTAAATGACGTAGAAATTAATGGGGATCCTAATAAAGCAGTTGAAGCAATTAATGAAAAAGGTTTAAATACAATGGTATTGACGGTAGAAAGAGATAACCAGCAGATAGAAATAGAATTAACACCAGATTACTATTCAACATATTATTTAGGAGTAAACTTAGAGCAAGCACAAGATACATTTTGGAATAGATGTATAAATGGTGGAATGCAAACAGCAGAATTTTTAGGTTCAATTGTAGACAGTATTAAACAATTATTTACAGGTCAAGTTGGAGTAGACCAAATGATGGGTCCAGTTGGAATTTCAGAAGTAATTGCAAAAACAGATGGAGTTAGAGAGTTCTTCCAAATGATGGCTTTAATTTCATTATCTTTAGGAGTAACAAACTTATTACCAATCCCTGCACTTGATGGTGGAAAATTATTAATTCTAATCATTGAAGCAATTAGAAGAAAGCCATTAAAACAAGAAACAGAAATTAATATACAATTATTAGGATTTTCAATATTAATAGCACTTTCACTGTATGTTTCATATAATGATATATTGAGAATATTTTAAAAATAAAAATACAAAAAGTCTTGTAGATTATTCTATGAGATTTTTTTTCGAGAAAATATAATAATATAAATAATTGAAATATAAGAATAACTGCAAAATAAATATATAAGGATAAGTTAAAAGAAAATGATAAGTATACAAAATTTGTATACTATTAAAAACAATCAAAATCTAGAAGAAAATTCTTTACGTTTTTCTTCTATTAATTTTTCATCTTCATCATCTAAATTTTCAAGAGAAAAATCAAGAAGTTCAATAACAGCTTTGTTAAATGAAATATTTTTTAAATCAGATAAAATTTGAATATCATTAACAAGATTTTCCGGTAATCTAAGAGTTTTACTAATACCGCTATGATTTTTAGGAATCTTCAATTTTCGCAAAATATCACCACCAATCAAATAAATTCAACAATTATTACAAATATTTTACAATTAAAAAATAATTAAATATGCACCTAAAAATACTTGCAAAATAATTGCTTTAAATGTATAATGATGACGAAGAAAAAGAAATACATCAAAAGTTATAGTAAAAAATGTATATTTTTCTAAAAAGAGGAAATAATTTAAGAAAAAGGAAGGGAGATTTCAAAAGATGAAAGAAAAAAATAAGAAACAAAAAGGTATTACATTAATCGCGTTAGTGATTACAATAGTACTAAATAGCTCGTACCTCGCTATGGCTCGAATGAATAGATTTGAAAAAATATAAAACCTCTTGTATAATATATA
>CALXXH010000091.1 GCA_944392635.1 uncultured Clostridia bacterium
TTTTAAGCCCGTCCCTTAATCCCTGCTATATCTTCATTGAAAGTGCTACTTTTTGTCTTTCTTGGTCTATTTTTATAACTTTAACTTTTACTATATCTCCAACAGAAACTACCTCTGCTGGATTTTTTATAAATTTATCACTCATTTCAGAAATATGTACTAACCCATCATGTTTAACACCGATATCTACAAATGCACCAAAATCTATTACATTTCTAACTGTTCCTGTTAATACCATACCTTCTTTTAAGTCTTCTAGTTTTAACACATCAGAACGTAAAATTGGTTTTGGCATATCTTCTCTTGGGTCTCTACCTGGTTTTGAAAGTTCTTCTATTATATCTTGCAAAGTCATTTCTCCAATTTCTAATTCTTTTGCTGTTTTTACTACATCGATTGTTTTTAATTTATTTCTTATTTCTTCTAGTTTTCCTTTATCTTTTAAGTCATTTTTATTAAATCCAATTTGTTCAAGTAGCTTTTCTGCTTTTTCATAACTTTCTGGGTGAACAGCTGTTACTTCTAATGGGTTATCTCCATCTAATATTCTTAAGAAACCAGCACATTGTTCAAATGCTACTTTTCCAAGTTTCGGTACTTTTAATAGTTGTTTTCTATTTTTTAATTTTCCATTTTCATCTCTATATTTTACAATGTTCTTTGCAATTGTATTATTTATTCCTGAAACATAACTAAGTAATGAAGGTGTTGCTGTGTTTACATCTACACCTACTTTATTAACACTATCTTCTACTACTCCTGTTAAACTTTCATTTAATTTCTTTTGATTAACATCATGTTGATATTGTCCAACACCTATTGCTTTTGGGTCTATTTTTACAAGTTCTGCTAATGGGTCTTGAAGTCTTCTTGCAATTGAAATTGCTCCTCTTATTGAAACATTTATATCTGGATATTCTTCTGTTGCAAGTTTTGATGCTGAATATACAGATGCTCCTGCTTCACTTACAATTACATAGTGAACTTGTCTAGAAGCTTCTTTTATCATATCTGCAACAAACATCTCTGATTCTCTTGAAGCTGTACCATTTCCTATTGCAATCATATCTACTTTATCTTTTTCTATTAATTTTAGTAGTTCTTTTTTTGCTCCTTCAACATCATTTTGTGGCTCTGTTGGATATACTGTTGTATAGTCTAGTAGTTTACCAGTTTCATCAATTATAGCTATTTTACATCCGGTTCTATATGCTGGGTCAAATCCCATTACTGTTTTGCCTTTAATTGGTGCTCCTAAAAGTAATTGTTTTGAATTTTGTCCAAATACCTTTATTGCTTTATCTTCTGCTTTTTCTGTTAGGTCTGAACGGATTTCTCTATCTATTGATGGCTCAATTAATCTTTTAAAACTGTCTTGAATGGTTTCTTTTAGCATTTCTGTAAATTGAGTTTCACCTTTTATTATATCTCTTTCAATATATGCTAAAATTTTATCTTCTGGTTTTTCTATTTTAACTTTTAGAAAATCTTCTTTCTCACCACGATTTATTGCTAAAATTCTATGGCTTGGTATGTATTTTACCTGCTCTTGATAGTCATAATACATTTCATAATTAGATTTTTCTTCTGGTTTTGATGCTTTTGTTTGTATTAGTGCTTCTCTATAACAAAGTCTTTTTATTTGTTTTCTATATTTTGGTTCATCCGAAATATTTTCTGCTATTATATCTAAAGCCCCTCCAATTGCATCTTCTGCTGTTGCAACTACTTTATCCTTGTTTTTCTTATCTTCATCTGTTAATTTATCTATATTAACATATTCTTTTGCAATTTCTATAATTGGTTTTGTTTCTTTTTGCTCTATAATGATATCTGCTAGTGGTTCTAAGCCTTTTGCTTTTGCAACTGTTGCTCTTGTTTTCTTTTTTTGCTTATATGGTCTATATATGTCTTCAACTTCTGCAAGTGTTTTTGCTATTGCAACTGATTGCAATATTTCATCTGTCAATTTTCCTTGCTCATCGATTGATTTTATAACTTCTTCTTTTCTTTGCTCTAAATTTCTTAAGTAATTTAATCTTTCACCTAAGTCCCTAAGTATTTCATCACTTAGTCCTCCTGTTACTTCTTTTCTATAACGGGCAATGAAAGGAATTGTGTTTCCTTCATCAATTAATTTAACTGCTGCTTCTACTTGCTTTGTTTGAATGTTTAATTCTTCTGCTATTGTTTTAATTATTTTTTCCATTGTTTTACTCCTTAACTTTTATTTTTCTTAACATTCTATTTTTATTCAACTCCTAAATATTCATTATATGTGCATTCTTTATCAATCATTTGTCCGTTTTCTTTGATGTCTATAATTCTATTTGCAACTGTTTGAGTTAACTCATGGTCATGTGATGTAAATAGTATGTTTCCTATAAATTTCTTCATACCTTCATTTACAGATGTTATACTTTCCATATCTAAATGGTTTGTTGGTTCATCGAATATTAAGAAATTTGCTCCTGATAACATCATTTTTGAAAGTACGCATCTAACTTTTTCTCCTCCTGATAATACATTTACTTTTTTTAATGCTTCTTCACCAGAGAATAGCATTCTTCCTAAAAAGCTTCTTACATATGTTTCATCTGGGTCTTTTGAGTATTTTCTTAGCCACTCTGTTATTGTTTCATCTGTTTCAAATAAATAGTTGTTGTCTTTTGGGAAATATGAACTTGTTATTGTTGTTCCCCAGATTAATTCTCCTTCATCTGGTTCTAATTCTCCTGCAATTATTTGGAATAGGACTGTTTTTGCATTTTCATTATCTGCTAAAAATGCTATTTTGTCATCTTGTTTTACTGTAAATGATATATTATCTAATAATTTTACACCTTCTACTGTTTTTGATATATTTTTTACTTGTAATATTTCTTTTCCTGGTTCTCTGTCTGGTTTAAAATCTACATATGGATATTTTCTATTTGATGGTTTTATTTCTTCTAATTGTATTTTTTCTAATGTTTTCTTTCTTGATGTTGCTTGTTTTGATTTTGATGCATTTGCACTAAATCTTGCAATAAAGTCTTGTAATTCTTTTATTTTTTCTTCTTTCTTTTTATTTTGCTCTCTTGCTTGTTTTAATGCTAGTTGGCTAGATTCATACCAGAAATCATAGTTTCCTGGATATACCTTTATTTTTCCAAAGTCAACATCTGCTATATGTGTACATACTTTGTTTAAGAAATATCTATCATGTGATACTACAATTACTGTGTTTTCAAAGTTTATTAAAAATTCTTGTAACCAGTTGATACTTTTCATATCTAAGTCGTTTGTAGGCTCATCTAATAGAAGTACATCTGGGTTACCAAATAGACTTTGTGCAAGTAATACTTTTACTTTTTCTCTTGGATCTATTTCTTTCATTAATTTATAATGGTTTTCTGGTATTATTCCTAAATCATTTAATAGAATTGCTGCGTCTGCTTCTGCATTCCAACCATCTAGTTCTGCAAATCTTTCCTCTAATTTTGCTGCTTTCATTCCATCTTCTTCCGTAAAATCTGGTTTTGCATATATTTCTTCTTTTTCTTTCATGATATCATATAATTCTTTATTTCCCATTATAACTGTATCCATTACAGTATATTCTTCGTAAGCAAAGTGGTCTTGTTTTAATACTGATATTCTTTCTCCTTTATCTAGTGAAACATCACCTTTGCTAGGTTCTATCTCTCCTGATAATACTTTTAGAAAAGTAGATTTTCCTGCACCATTTGCTCCAATTATTCCATAACAATTACCTTTTCCAAAGCGTATATTTACATCTTCAAATAAAACTCTTTTTCCAAATCTTACTGTAACTCCATTTGCACTTAGCATTTTATTCATTCCTTTCTTATGTCCAATTAGGGACGTTTCTATTTGGACATTTTTGTCCATTCTGGGACAAATTACTTTCTTATTTTTATTTAAATCTTTAGTATTATACAATATTTGGCTTGCTTTTTCAAGTATATGGAAAATTTCATGAATAAATTATGTTAGAAAATAGATAAAGAGGTTCAAAGTGAACCTCTCATCTTAGGATATTATTCAGTTGTTTCTTCTATCTCGTCCAGCTCAGGCCAATTGGGAATTATTAGTCATCAAATAGTAATTTTATTCCCCATAGACCTGAAACACCTACTAGTCCATATACAATTCTAGACATTACTGTCATATCACCAAATATTGCTGCTACTAGGTCAAAGTTAAAAATTGCAATTAATCCCCAGTTTATGGCTCCTATTATAATTAAAACTAAAGCTATTTTATCTATAACTTTCATTTTCCTTCATCCTTTCTATTAATTTTATTGTAAAAGAAAAGTTTTTTCATTTTTTAGTATTATGTGTAATTTCATGAATTTTATTCATTTTGTTGATTTTTTCTATTTTTTATGATAATTTCTATGTAGTTATTGAAATTATTAGGGGAAAAAAATGTATTATGAAAAGTAATAATTTAAGAAAAAATAGTGAATATAATAAATATAGACAAATTAATGGAAATAAAAAAAATAGCAATCAAAAGAGGAAAAATTTTTTAATGTGTATTATTCTAATCTTTTTAATTTTTGTTGCTATTTTTTGTTTTTTAAAATTTAATTTAAATGAGGTGTTTAATGTGAATAATACTGAATTAGATGTAGCTGAAAATTTAAATAGCACACAGATCGTAGAAAATGAAACTGCTGAACCTATTTCGTTTTCTTTATCTGCAATTGGTGATGTTATGTGTCATAACTCTCAATATATAGATGCATATATTAGTTCTACAGATTCATACGATTTTTCCTATGTGTTTGAGGATGTTAAAGATTATATACAATCTGCTGATATTGCTATTGGAAATCTAGAAACTAGTTTTGCTGGTAAAGAAGTTCGGGTATAGTAATTATCCTCAATTTAACTCTCCTGAAGAACTTGCATATGGATTAGCTGATATGGGAATTGATGTTTTATCAACAGCTGGTAATCATTGTTTAGATAAAGGTTTTTCTGGATTATCAAATACTCTTAATGTTTTAGATAGTGCTAAAATTTCTCATACTGGTACTGCTAGGACTGAAGAAGAAAGAGATACTATTTTATTTAAAGATGTTAATGGCATAAAGGTTGCTTTTATTAGTTATACTTATGGTACTAATGGTATTCCAATTCCAGACGGTAAAGAATTTTGTGTTAATTTAATTGATAGAGATTTAATTAAAAAAGATATTGAAAGTGCTAAATCTCAAAATGCAGATGTAATTATCGCTTGTATGCATTGGGGAATTGAATATCAAACAACACAAAATGCTGAACAAGAAGAATTAGCTAATTTCTTATTTCAAAATGGTGTTGATATTATTTTAGGAAATCATCCTCATGTCTTACAACCTATGGAAAAGAAAACTATTACTCTTGAAGATGGTACTGTAAAAGACTGTTTTGTTATTTATGCTTTTGGTAATTTTATATGTGATCAAAATGCTGAAAATACAAGAAGTTCTATTATTCTAAATATGGATATTACTAAAAATACTGATGGAAAAATTTCAATTGATAATATTGATTATGTACCAACTTATATGTATAAAAATCCTAATTTAAGTATTAGAAAAATGAAAGTTTTAGATATTGAAAAAACAATTAGTAATTATG